>DCAF01000064.1:29599-44226 GCA_002311915.1 Sulfurovum sp. UBA1140
ACCAGTCTATATCGAGCCTAAACCTGTGGTGCTTGAACCCAAACCTATTCCTGTTGTGGTGGTACCTAAACCTGTGGTAGCACCTAAAAAAATAGTGGCGAATGGGTTCTATGCAGGTTTAGGTATTACAGGTGTACGTTATGAGAACAACTGTCGATGTCCTAGTGGAACAAAAATAGAAAACAAAGATAAAACTTACGGAGGAGTCGCCAGAGTAGGATATGACTTTAACCAATATATTGGTGTTGAAGCCAGAGCCTCTAAGACCAATTGGGATTCAGATGGCAGTAAGGTAGAGCATATAGGAATTTTTGTTAAACCAATGATGCCTGTAAGTAGTCGTTCTAATGTTTATGGATTGATCGGGGTGGCTAAAACTAAAGTAACAGGGAGCTTATCTACTGTAAATAGTGAAGCCTTAGCATTGGGTACAGGTATTGAAATTGATTTATCAAAAGATATACCAAGAGAAGGACGATATGCCAGACCCTTTGATGGTCATGGAGACCAAGAGACGGGTCTTGGTCTTTTTGTTGATTATGAACGCATGGTTGTAAAATCAAATGCACCTGATATAGATGCCGTAAGTGCAGGGATTACTTACGATTTTTAATATTTAAACCTCGAAAATATAGGGCTTTACCCAATGTTAATGAATTAAGGCGAGGCTGAAGCCATCGGTTCCTATTATGCCATCTGCATTTTCGGAATCGGCGTGTTTACACCCGAATTATTTGGTTCAAAAAAAGCTTAATTCAATGGTTTTTTCGAACCTCTTTCAGAAATTTTTTAAGTGATCTTTTGGATTGATGGTTCATCTTATATTCAATATGTTTTAGATACCAAAGCAGTTGTTTTACGGTTATTCCTCTTTTTTTAGACTCTTTCTTTAGTATATATTGGGGTATTTTTATGGGGTGTTGCATAAATTTTTTTGAGATATTTTTAATGGTCTCTCCATGACAGTTGTAACATAATCGACCAAAAACAAAAGGGAGTTTATATTTAGCATACCATGCTGAGGCAAGGTCAATGCCTTCTCCACCATTTAAATAATATTTGAGTGCTTTATCTCCAATAATGACCTCTCCTTGAAGATTTAGTAGTTTTGCCAATTTATTTGAGGTAGCAGACTCTTTATCTGACTTTGAGGAGTTTCCTTGAATAACAAATACACTATAGACTGCACGATTGGCAATAATACCCAAGTCACTACATTGATACGCCGAGGACTCAACACTCGAAATAAACCCTGCATGAATATGTCGTTTTCGTAGGGCTTTATTAATTTGGCTGGGTACTCCACGTTTATAGTTAAATGCCATTTTAGCTCTAGAGTAGCGTAAGTAGCGTTTTAAAAAGATTTGAAATGGTAAAAGATTGAGGTAGCTTATCGAGCCAAATATCACAGTAGTAGACCTTCTTTCATTGGGGTTTAAGCGTAATTATATCAAACAACTTTTATAATCAATAGACCTATTTTAAAATTTATAAAGTTTAAAAGTGGTCGAATATATTTTAAATGAAAAGAGTAGAATCATATGGTAAAAGTTGAATTCTTAGGACCAATCAATCAAGAGTCTTTAGAGATAGAAGCCACCACATTAAAAGATGTGGCAGAGGCATTACAAAATATTGAAGCTATTAATGGATGGCTTGAGAAGTGTGCCGTTGCTGTGAATGATGAGATGACCAATAATCTTTCACAAGTTTTAAAAAGTGGTGATAGGGTCTCTATTCTTCCTCCTGTGTGTGGTGGTTAAGCATGGAGTTGTATCACGGTTCGTTGGATGTATCTACAATTTTTACGCAGTGGTTAGAAGAGGAGTCGGATTCTAACTATGGTGCTTATGTTCCTTTTGTGGGAACCATTCGTGCCGAAGATGGTATTGAGGCACTTAGCTTTGATATTTATGAACCTATTTTAAACAGTTGGTTTGAGGGGTGGGTTAAAAAAGCCCAAGCCAAAGGAGCCAAGGTTAAAATGGCACATGCCATTGGTGATGTGCCTGTGCATACCTCTTCTTATATTTCGGCTGTTTTTTCACCAAAACGACGGGTAGCGTTGGAGCTAATAGATGAGTTTGTTGAAGATTTTAAAGCCAATGCACCCATATGGAAATATGATGTTAAAAATGGAAAACGAATCTATGCAGAAGATAGAAGCACCCCCATGCGTGGTAGTGGGTTATTACACCAAAGCCAAGAGGAGCAGTAATGGCATTTATACATTTTAATGACTCGTTAGAGATTCTTAACGCTATTCAAATAGAGAGTTTTAGTATGACTAAACGTTATTTGACCGATACGTTGGGCTATGTTTTGGCAGAAGATATTGTAACCGACCACAATTCACCTGCTTTTCCTACCTCAGCAATGGATGGTTATGCCGTTCAACATCAAGATTTACAACGGGGGCGACTTAAAATATCAAGTATTAACCCTGCAGGTTCTGATTTACAAGAGTCGGTTTTATCGGGTTGTTGTATTAAAACTTTTACGGGTTCTTTAATGCCTGATGGGGCAGATACGCTAATTCCTATCGAGAATGTTACGGTAGAAGGCAATGAAATTGTAATTAATCAAACGGTTCCTTTTGCTTTTTCGGTACGAGAAGTAGGAGAAAACTATGCAACCAACGAGAAGCTTATTGCCAAAGGAACACGCATAAATTTTGCCCATATTGGGGTAATGGCAAGTCTGAATATTGTGGCTCCATTGGTGTACGAGAAACCAAAAATAGCAATTCTTTCAACAGGTAGTGAGCTTTTAGAGCTGGGAGAGACACAAACATCAGATGCACAGATTCGTAGCTCTAATAACTATATTTTAGAAGCCATTGTCAAAAAATATGATGGTGAAGCTTTGCAATTGGGATGTATTACCGACGATAAAGAGAGTATTTTAAAAGGGGTAGAACAAGCCCTACGTCAGAGCGATATTGTGGTCACCACAGGTGGGGTAAGTGTTGGTGATTTTGATTTTGTTAAAGACGTAATTGTTGAATTAGGATGTGAGGTTCTTTTTCAAGGGGTTCGTGTTAAACCAGGGCAACATATTATGGTGGCAAAAAAAGAGGACAAGTTTATTATTGGATTACCAGGTTTTGCTTACTCTTCAACGGTAACTGCACTGCTTTATCTTTTGCCACTTATTGCAAAATTACAAAATGGAGAGAGTCGTTTAAGTCAAGTAGAAGCAACATTAAGAGAGCCATTTAATAAACGTAATAAAAAAGCAGAGTTTACAGCATGTCGTGTGATGCTAGAAGATGGTAACTATTTTGTTGATTTCGAGGGTAAAAAGAGTGGTACTTCTGCAATTTTAACCAATATGCTAGGCTCAACTGCTCTGTTGGTGACTTCAGAAGAAGAGAGTTCTAAGGCTGTGGGAGATAAGGTTCAAATTTTACTGTTTGATTAAGTAAGGAGTATATATGTTTAGGTTTTTTCTATTTTTGTCTCTGTTTGTGTTGGTTGGATGTGGTAGTGGTTCAGGTTCAGCCACGCCTACAAAAGAGGGTGTTGAAGAGAATAGCAGTATAACCCCAAAAGAGGAAAAAAATGAGACAGTTGCCCAACTACTAACGGTTCAAAATCAAGCCCCTAAAGCGATGGCTCAAACCATTGGTTTAAATGAGGATACCTCTATAGGTATAATTCTGTTGGGAAGTGATGACGATAATGACTCTTTAACCTACCATATTGTTAGCAAACCTAACTTTGGAGTATTGAGTGGAACAGCTCCTATTTTAGAGTATACCCCCATTACAGATTATTATGGTGAGGACAGTTTTAGTTTTAAAGTCAGTGATGAACAGAATGATTCTAAAGTGGTCAGTGTGGATATTATCGTTATGGCTGTAAATGATGTTCCTTTTGCAAGTAGTCAAAATATTACCCTTATTAAAGATACTTTAAAGGTCATTACCCTTGTCGGAAGTGATATTGATGATGAGAATTTAACCTATAAAATTTTACTCAACCCCACCCATGGTTTCCTGCGTGGGACTGCTCCTAATCTGATTTATACCCCTGATTTAAATTATACGGGTCGTGACGATTTTACTTTTATGGTCAATGATGGTCAAGCAAACTCTACAGCTACCCAAGTGAATATTGCAGTAACCGATGGAGAGGGAGAAGATGTTACTATTTTGGGAACAGTAACCTATGATTATATTCCTAAAAATCTTAACACAGAGGGGCTTAATTACAAAAATATTACACCCGTTAGGGCAAAGTTTGTATTGGTTGAGGCGTTTGACCAGAGTAATCAACTGCTTCAATCAACTTCAACGGATGCTAATGGTAGTTATATTTTAGAAGGAATTCCCTACTCTACAGAGGTAAAAATACGTGTCTCTGCCAAGATGGTAAAGAGTGCAAATACCCCTTGGGATGTAACCGTGGTGGACAATACCCAACACAATGCACTCTACGTGATGGAGGGCGATTTACTTTCAAGCAGTTTGATTTCAGAGCGTCATCTACATGCAGACTCTGGTTGGGGTGGCATTAGCTATACTTCACCACGAACCTCTGCACCTTTTGCCATACTTGATGTAATTTATCAATCAATGCAACAGGTTTTAAATGCAGATGCCAATCTCTCCTTTCCCCCACTTCTTATCAATTGGTCGCCCAATAATATTGCCTCTTCGGGATATAATGGATTTGGGCAGATTACCACTTCTCATTATATTGATGGAAACCTTTATATTCTAGGGGATGAAAACAGCGATACCGATGAGTATGACGACCATGTGATTGCCCATGAGTGGGGACACTACTACGAAGATAAGTTTTCAAGAACCGACAGTTTGGGTGGTTCTCATGGGAGTGAGGATAGACTTGATATTCGGGTAGCCTTTGGCGAGGGGTTTGGTAATGCCATCTCTGCGATGAGCTTAAATGACCCCATCTATTTTGATACTTCAGGAGCCAAACAATCAGGGGGGTGGAGCATGGATATTGAAAATGGAACCGATGTACATGAGGGGTGGTTTAGTGAGAGTTCAATACAACGAATACTCTATGACCTATTTGATAGCAGTGATGATGGTGACGATACCTTATCGTTGGGGTTTGCTCCACTACATCATATTTTTACCACTGCACAAAAAGAGACCCCAGCATTTACCTCTATTTTTAGTTTTATTACAGCACTAAAGCAAGAGAACCGTAGTTATGCTGACGAGATTGATCTATTGGTAGCCAAAGAGAAGATTGCCCCAATTAATGATATTTACGGAGAAAACCGAACCGTTTTAGAAGATGAAAATCCATATAACAATTTAACGATAGGTAGCACACTGCATAATATCTGTACCACCAATACTTATGGAGACAAAGGCTCTAGGAATAAACTAAGCAATCATAAATATATTAAGTTTAGCATAGAAAACGGTGGCGTTTATAATATTACAGTACAGCGAACCAATGGAACAGGCAGTGACCCCGATTTTGAACTCTATCAGACCATGCCTTTTAAATCTGTTAATATTTCTGAAACACCTACCGATGATAGAGAACAGGCAACCCTAACCCTAACTAAAGGGGGGTATCTCTTGGATATGGTCGATTGGAATACCCAACCTGATGCTTGTTTTGATGTTGGGGTGGAGTAAATATAATGGTTACTCTTACAAAGCATATTAAAGAAAAAATGTCTCAACGAGGCATAAATAAAGAGCTATTAGAGTTGGTTTTAATCTATGGTGTGGTAAAAAAAGACAAAATTTTAATTAATAAAAAACGTTCTGAAAAATATTTAAAGAAATTGGATAAACATAACAGAAAATTTAAACGTTTAAAGAATCAACTACATATAAAAAAATTGAATAAAATACGTTCTCTTTTCTTAAAAATCAGAGATAAAAAAGGTGTTACTTTAGTTATTATGGGAGAAACACTAATTACGACCTATAACACCAATATGAGAGTAAAGAGAAAAAGACGATACAAAGGTCAAAAAAAACCTTATTAATCTAACGCATATTTTTGTAACAAATCTATAACCTTGTCATCGCTAACAGATTTCATATCTTTTTTAGAAAACATGGTCATTAAATAGAGATTATCCTCTCTAACCTAACTATGTTTAAGTTCATCTATTAACTCATCCAATGTACCAAGAGTAGAAATATCTCTTTTTCCATCTCGTATCTCTCTAAGCTCAATACAGGCATTCTTACTTTTAATAGACATCTTGCAAAACTCTTTGGAATCGGAGACTTTAGTCCCGAACATGACGAGTCTAAAGCCATCGTTTCCTAGTTTTGCAAGATGCCTAATATATACGACAAAGGTATTATATAATGTTTTTTCTTAATTTTATAATTAAAAGATTATACCTTTTTTCTATTTTTTAGGCTAATTTGTTGTGTTTGTCACCTAAAAGTTCAACCCTCTAACACCCCATTCGATATAATGCCTCCAATTATTTATATGGAGTGCAGATGAGTTATAATCCAAGTGAGATTGAGTCAAAATGGCAAAAAATATGGGATGAAAAGGGTGCGTTTGAGCCTTTGGATGACCAGCAGTTAGAGAAAAAATATATTTTAAGTATGTTCCCCTTTCCTAGTGGACGTTTGCATATGGGGCATGTGCGTAACTATAGTATTGGTGATGCGATGGCTAGGTATTATCGTAAACAGAACTATAATGTGCTTCACCCGATTGGTTGGGATGCTTTTGGAATGCCTGCTGAAAATGCAGCGATTAAACATGGGCGACACCCAAAAGATTGGACATACTCTAATATTGATTATATGAGAAAAGAGCTGAATGCTTTGGGGTTGTCGTTCTCTAAAACCAGAGAGTTTGCTACGTGTGATGAGCTCTATACCAAGTGGGAGCAGTCGTTTATTATTAAAATGTTTGAATCAAAGCTTCTGTTTCGTGAATCAACTACTGTAAATTGGTGTGAAGATTGTCATACCGTTTTAGCCAATGAACAGGTTGAAGAGGGGTGCTGTTGGCGTTGTGATAACGAGGTTGAACTTAAAGAGATGCCTGGATATTATTTGGATATTGTCAAGTATGCCGATGAGCTGTTAGAAGATTTGAAAGAGCTTGAAGGCAAATGGCCCACACAAGTATTGGGGATGCAGAGTAACTGGATTGGTAAATCGCAAGGGTTAGAGTTTGGTTTTAAACTTTCGACCAAAAGCCAAGAGAAACTTGGGGGAGCGTTTAAGAGTTTTGAAGTCTTTACTACCCGACCCGATACCATTTATGGAGTGACCTATACAGCATTGGCTCCTGAACACCCTATTGTGAAGGCACTGATTAAAGCAGGTCTGTTAGCCGATGATGTGGTTGAAGCGATTGCAAACATTGCAAATATGAGCGAGATAGAGAGAGCCAAAGCCAATAAAGAGGGGTATGACCTTGGAATTAGTGTAATTCACCCTTTAACGGGTGAGACAATTCCTGTATGGACTGCCAACTTTGTTTTGGCATCATATGGTGGTGGGGCAGTAATGTCGGTTCCAACACATGATGAACGAGACTTTGAGTTTGCAAAACAATATAATCTGCCTTTAAAAGTGGTGGTTGATGGGGGTGAAGAGGGTTCTGCCTATACAGGTGAAGGAAAACTTATTAACTCTGAACTGTTTGATGGAATGAAAAATGTCAAAGCTAAAGCCAAAATTATTACTTATTTTGAAGAGCAGGGGTTAGGAAAAGGTACCACCAATTTTAAACTAAGAAATTGGGGAATTAGCCGTCAACGTTACTGGGGGGCTCCAATTCCATTTGTGCATTGTGATGCGTGTGGATTGGTGGCTGAAAAGGTTGAAAACTTGCCCATTGCTCTGCCTGAAGATGTAGAGATAACAGGAGAAGGAAACCCCTTAGAGAACCACCCCACATGGAAAAATTGTGCTTGTCCTTCATGTGGAAAAGATGCCATTCGCGAGACCGATACCTTGGATACTTTTGTGCAGTCAAGTTGGTATCAGTTCCGTTATGCGACCCATCCTAGCAAGTGGGAGACCACAGGTATAGACAGAGAAGATGTGAATTACTGGTTGGGTGTTGACCAGTATATTGGGGGGATTGAACATGCCATTTTACACCTGCTCTATGCTCGATTTTTTACCAAAGTGCTTCGAGACTTAGGCTTTATCGAAAATATTAAAGAGCCATTTGAAAACCTATTAACCCAAGGTATGGTGTTGATGGATGGCAGTAAAATGAGTAAATCAAAAGGGAATACGGTTGACCCTGATGGACTAATTGCAAAATATGGAGCCGATACAGCAAGGCTCTTTACACTGTTTGCAGCCCCTCCTCAAAAAGAGTTGGAGTGGAACGATAGTGCTGTTGAGGGGGCATTTAGGTTTATTAAAAAGTTGTATGACCGAAAATCTAAAGTAACCCTAAACAGTCTACCAACCATTGAGCATAGCAGACTGAACAAAGAAGAGAAGTTGGCACGGGCTAAAGTTTATGAAGCAGTTAAAAAATCAACCGATGTTTATGAAAAAACTTTTGCGTTTAATACGCTAATTGCTTCATGTATGGAGGCATTGAATGCGTTAGATAAACAAAAAAATGAGCAGGTTTGGTCAGAGGGAATGTATATTTTACTTCACCTTTTAGAACCAATTACCCCTCATGTCTGTGCAGAGCTTAGTGAGGTGCTGTTTAATTCAGAAAATTTAGCCCATAAAATTAAAGTTTTAGAAGAGGTATTTGTGCAAGATACAATTACTTTAGGAGTAAGTGTCAACGGTAAACGACGTGGTGAGATAGAGGTCGAATCAGGAGCTTCTAAAGAGACAATTTTAGAACAAGCCAGAGCCTCGGTTGCTAAATGGTTGGAAAATAAGTCGATTGTTAAAGAGATTGTGGTTCCTAATAAATTGGTTAACTTGGTGATTAAGTAACTATTGGAGTTACTTAGAAATAGAGGCAGTAGAGATTTTAAAAGTAATATGTTATAAATTTCAAAGGAGATAGTTATCTATACAAAACCTATAAAAATTCAAACATCATTACGAATAGAGCAAAATTCCCTACAAAATGCAAAAAAGATTTTAGAAGAAATGGGTATGAATTTTTCAGAAGCAGTGAACATTTTTGTCAAGATGATTGTCTCCCATAGAGGATTACCTTTTGAGGTGAAACTTCCAAACAATGAGCTAGAAGAGTTAAGTTTTAAACTTCAAAAGGCATTAGACGAGGTAGCTAAATTTGATGCTTGGAACTTTGCAATTTTAAAAACTATAGTAGGGGCAATCCCCCGTGGTTGCCCCTACAGTTTCATTCACAAAAACATTCAATCATCAAAATAGGGGTAATAACTCTACTACTCATAAGGTTAATAAAGAGATTATTAAAGACGAAAAAGCAGATTTTCTTGAATTAAAAAAAACGGTTACAAAAAAATTTGGAGACTCTTTAGAACCCATCTGCAATGGTGTTGACAATCAAGACCACTGGTTAAAAGAGACCACTTTTTATATTAACAGTTACCGTCAACTTGCCATTATTACCCCCGATGGTGAACATAAACAGCTTTAAAATCCCTCAGAGATTCTTCATTTTTGGCAATGGCTCTTTAAAAACCAACATAAAATTGGAAAAATTAAAGATTTTAATAACGTGGTGAGAGAGTACATTTGATTGAGGAGGTTGAAGGGTTGTTTTTTTAATTGGAAATATGACGAGGCTGAAGCCATCGGTTCCTAGTATGCCATTTGCATTTTTGGAATCGGAAAGCTCTGCCTCTGTTGTTCGGGCGTAAACGCTCCGTTTCCAAAAAATTAATCTTTTTCACTCTTTCGTAAACGATTTTTAGGGTAAGAGCCAAGGATTTTAAATGTTTTGGTATACAACTTTAAATCGTTAATGGCTTTTTGTAATGCTTCACACTCTATTGAACCATCTACATCTATGTGAAAGTGGCTGATTTCTAGTTTTCCTAAAGGGATATAGCTCTCTATTTTTAAGATGTTAAGATGGTTATTAGCAAATCCACCAATGGCTTGATAGAGTGCCGAGGGGATATTTTTAACTTCAAAAATAATAGAGGTGATGTAGTCGATATTTTTATCTATGGGAGTGTTCGTAACATTGGCGAGAACAATAAAACGGGTAAAATTCTCTTTTTGGTCTTGAATGTTTTGTTTTAAAATTTTTAGACCATAAATCTTGGATGCTAAAACTGAAGCAATTGCTGAAGCGTAAGGGTCTTGAGCCATACTAATCTCTTTGGCTGAACCTGCTGTATCAAATTTGGCAACAGGTCTAATGCCCAGTTTTTTGATACCTTCTCGACACTGTGCTAACCCTTGAGGATGAGAGTAGACACAATCTATTGTCTCTAGTGAACTCTCATGCAGTGCCATAAGACAGTGTTCTATTTTTTGAAAGTGTTCTCCTACAATTTGAAGTTTCATGTCAGGAATAAGCCCATAAAATTCATCAACTCTTCCTGCTGTTTTATTTTCGATGGGAATGAGTGCAAAATCGGCATCATCAGACTCTACTTGTTCCATCGCATCTTCAAATGTTTCATTTTCAAGACACTCTATATCTTCTCCAAAATAGCTAAAGCAGGCAAGGTGAGAGTAGGCACCTGCAATACCTTGATAGGCGACTCTTATTTTTTGTGACAACTCATCCTCCTTTTAACTGTTTTTTACCTACGGGTGTAAACACACCAATTCCGAAAATGCAAATGGCATAGTCGGAACCGATGGCTTCAGCCTCGCTATATTCTAAATGAATACTATGATTTATGCTCTATCTTATGGATAGTTGTTCCTTCGTTATGAGAAATGCTGTTGGTTCCAAATACCCTGCCCATAATGTTTTTAAACCCTGCTTCACTCTCTTCATACTCTCGTTCTGCTTCTTGTAACGCACTCTCCCAAGCAGATGGGAATCCTGGGGCTTGAAGCATCATTTTACGTAATGCACTATCATAAATATTAAACTGCCGAAGCTCGGCACGTCCTGGTTTCTGACCCAGTGTTTTAACCGAAATTCTTAAGTTTTCATTCTCTTTTTTAAGAGATTCCATATCCTCCATGATGGTTTTGTTCCCTGCATCGGTAATTTTCATCTGCCTCTCTAGGTGGTCTTGATACTCTTTTAACTCTTTCTTGTGTTTTTTAATGGTAAAGAATGATCTGATAAAACTAAGCATCCACCCAAGTGCGATCCCTCCTAGCATGATAAGTATAGTTTGTGCGTTGAAATCTATCTCCATTGTAACTCTCCTTGTTTGAATTTTTTAATTATAGCATAAGAAAACTATTACAAATAAATAAAATATGGCTTTTATGCTAGAATGTCAAGCATGAGAATAGATTTACATAACCACACCACACGATGCAATCACGCTGTTGGCACTATTGATGAGTACATCAATCGAGCCATAGAACTAGGTATTGACACTTATGGATTTAGTGAACATGCCCCCATGAATTTTGATACCCATTACCGTTTAGGCTTTGAAGAGATGGATGCCTATGTTCAAGATGTTCTTGTAGCCAAAGAGAAATATCAAGGAAAAATTGAGATACTTTTAGGTTACGAGGTCGATTACCTACCTACTTATATGGATAAGCGTGTTTTAAAAAGTGATGTTGATTATTTAATAGGTTCAGTTCATTTTATAGATAAATGGGGATTTGATAACCCTGAGTTTATTGGTGGCTATGAAAAAAGAGATATAGATACGATATGGCAAGAGTATTTTGATGCCATTGAGGCGATGGCACAAACAGGTTATTTTGATATTGTGGGGCATTTTGATTTAATTAAAGTTTTTAAATTTATGCCCAATAAAGATATTCGTTTGATTGCCAATAATGCACTTAAAGCCATTAAAAAATCAGGCATGGTATTAGAGCTGAACAGTGCAGGGTTACGTAAACCAATTAAAGAGATTTACCCTTCTGAAATGTTACTAAATGTAGCATATGAGTTGGATATACCCATCACTTTTTCATCAGATGCCCACAGTGTTGAGCAGGTAGGCTTTAAGTATGAGGAGGCTACTGCTTTAGCCAAAAAGATAGGGTATCGTAAAGCTGTTACTTTTGAACGACGTGAACAAGAATTGATTACTTTTTAACCATAGAACCCTATGGTTTTAAAATTTTTTGCGATACAATTGAGACAACTTAAAATTTTAGGAGATAATAAATGGGTAAATTCGTAAACAATATAGATGAGTTCTTTAAATTTTGTGAAGAGAATGAAGTAGAGTTTGTAGATTTTAGATTTACAGATATAAAAGGTGCATGGCACCATATTTCATATAGAATGTCTGCTGTAGATGCTGATCAACTAGAGCATGGTATGCCTTTTGATGGTTCATCAATTGAAAATTGGCAACCAATTGAAAAGTCAGATATGATTTTAAAGCCAGATATAGAGACAGCTTTCCTTGACCCATTCACTGCTGATAGCACCGTAATTATTATCTGTGATGTATATGACATCTATAAAAATGACCTCTATGAGAGATGTCCAAGAAGTATTGCTAAGAAGACTCTAAAATATATGGAAGAGTCTGGTGTTGGTGATGATGCCTTCTTTGGTCCAGAGAATGAGTTCTTTATCTTTGATGATGTTAGAATCTGGTCAGGTATTAACCAAACAGGTTATAGAGTCGAGTCAGAAGAGGGTGAGTGGAGTCGTTCAACATCTTATGAGATGGGCAATATGGGTCACAGACCAGGAACAAAAGGTGGTTACTTTCCAGTAATGCCAACAGATACCATGGTTGACCTTCGTGCAGAGATGATGCAAGTAATGGAAGATGTAGGTCTAACAGTAATGCTCGGTCACCATGAAGTTGCACAAGGACAAGGTGAGATTGGTATTAAATATGCTGGACTAATCGAGGCAGCTGATAATGTACAAAAGTATAAGTATGTTGTAAAAATGGTAGCACACCTCAATGGTAAAACAGCTACATTTATGCCAAAACCACTCTATGGAGACAATGGTAACGGTATGCACGTTCACCAATCAATCTGGAAAAAGGGTGTAAATCAGTTCTATAAAGAGGGAGAATATGCGAACCTTTCTGAGACAGCACTACAATACCTTGGTGGTATCTTTAGACATGCTCACTCAGTATCAGCATTTACAAATCCAAGTACAAACTCATACAAAAGATTGGTACCTGGATATGAAGCTCCAAACATCTTGACATACTCTAGTCAAAACCGTTCGGCTGCTTGTCGTATCCCTTATGGCTCTGGTGAGATGGCAACTAGAATTGAGACAAGATTCCCAGATAGCACAGCATGTCCTTACCTATGTTTTGCTGTTCTTATGTTGGCAGGTCTTGATGGTATCAAAAACAAAGATGTACCTGTTGGACCTATGGATATTGACTTGTTTGAGCTTACTCTTGATGAGATTAGAGAGAAAAATATCCCTCAAATGCCTCATACTTTAAGACAAGCAGTTGAAGGTCTTATTTCAGACCATGACTACTTAAAGCCTGTTATGACCCAAGAATTTATTAATGCTTATCAGCATTATATGTTCGAGAGTCAAGTATGGCCAGATGAGTCTCAACCTACTGGACATGAGTTTAAGACGACTTACTCTTGTTAATCCACTTGATGGGGCTTTTGCCTCATCACCTCTTTTTTCATTAAAATCAAATCTAATTTCGATATAATTTCGCGTTTGTAACTTTATCAAACAAATTCTCATGTAGTTAATCCTTGAATGGTTGCACGTTTCGTGTTAAGGGCTACAGTGGAATAAACCTAAAGACTACGGTCTCTAAAAATATTATTTTTGTCTTATTATGTATAGTAAAACTATCTATAGTAAGACTTTTGCAAGGAGCAAAATATGGTAACAATGAAAGATTTATTGGAGTGTGGTGTACACTTTGGTCACCAAACAAGAAGATGGAATCCAAAAATGAAGAGATTTATCTTTGGTGAGAGAAAAAATATTTATATTATTGACTTACAAAAAACACTCAGATACTTCAAATATACCTACAATGTAGTTAAAGGAGCAGTAGCAGAGGGTCAAACAATTATCTTTGTTGGAACAAAGAAACAAGCCAGATCTGCTGTTAAAGAACATGCAGAGAGATGTGGTATGCCGTATGTTTCTACACGATGGTTGGGTGGAATGTTAACAAACTATCCAACAATGAAAAAATCTATCAGAAAACTCGAAATCATTGAGCAGATGGAAGAGAATGGTCAACTTGAACTTTTGACTAAAAAAGAAGCGCTTATGTTAATTAGAAAAAAAGCCAAACTTTCTGCTTATCTTGAAGGCTTCAGACATATGAAAAAATTGCCTGATATGATGTTTGTTGTTGATACTGTTAAAGAGCATATTGCAGTTAAAGAAGCAAAAAGAATGGGAATGAAAGTTATTGCACCATTGGATACAAACTGTGATCCTGATGTGGTTGATTACCCAATCCCTGGAAACGATGATGCCATTCGTTCAATTAACCTTTTCTGTAGAGAGATGGCTGAAGCGATTATTGAAGGTAAAGCTGAATTGGCTGAAAAAGAGGGAAAATCTGCTGAAAATGCACCATCTGCTGATGCTGAATTTGTTGAAGCGATGACAGGAAAAACTGAAGAGACTGCGAAAGAAGAGACT
>DCAF01000064.1:44273-53589 GCA_002311915.1 Sulfurovum sp. UBA1140
AAAGAAGAGACTGCAACTGAAACAGAAGTAAAAGAAGTGGTTGCTGAGGCAGTAGCTGAAGGTAAAAAAGAAGAGGAAAAGGCGTAATTATATGGCAAACTTTGGACCAAAAGATATTAAAAAATTAAGAGAAGCTACCAGTGCAGGGATGATGGACTGTAAAAAAGCACTTAAATCTGCCGATGGTGATTTTGATAAAGCTGTTGTATGGTTAAAAGAGAAAGGTTTGGGAGCTGCTGCAAAAAAAGCAGGTAAAGTAGCTGCTGAAGGTGTTGTTTCTGTTGTTATTTCAGATACCAAAGCTGTAATTGTTGAGATTAACTCTCAAACAGACTTTGTGGCACAAAACGAAACTTTTAAAGCCGTTGTTTCAGAGATTACTCAACATGCGTTTGATAACAGTTTAGCCGATGCTGAGGCACTTAACAGTTCTGAAATTAATGGTCAGCCTTTTGCTGAATATTTGTCACTTAAGATTGCAACCATTGGTGAGAATCTTGTGGTTAGACGTGCGGGAATGATTAGTTCGACTGATGAAACAGTAGCGATTAATGGTTATCTTCATGCCAACAGTAGAGTGGCTGTACTTCTTGGTGCAAAATGTGAAGATAAAGCCACGGCTGATAAAGTAAGAGTTGAACTTAAAAATGTTGCGATGCACGCTGCCGCAATGAGTCCAAGTACACTCTCATATACTGATTTTGATGCTGAATTTGTTGCGAGTGAAACAGCAGGTAGAATTGAAAAAGTTAAAAAAGAGAATGAAGAGTTGGTAAGACTTAAGAAGACTCTTAAAAATGTACCTGCTTTTGTAAGCAGACTACAGTTAACTGACGAAGTGATTGCAGAAGCTAAAGTGGCGATTGAAGCAGAACTTAAAGCCGAAGGTAAACCAGAGAAAATTTGGAATAGAATTGTTCCTGGTAAACTAGAAAGATTTATCTCTGATAACACTTTACTAGACCAAGAGTTGGCTCTTCTTGACCAAAAATATGTTATGGATGACAGTTTAACTGTTGCACAACATATTGAAAAAATCTCTGGTGGCAAAGCGATCATTACTGACTTTATTAGACTTGAAGTGGGTGAAGGTATCGAAGTTGTCGAAGAAGATTTTGCAGCAGAAGTTGCAAAGCAGATGGGTTAATTTCTAACCATATAAATATAGGGCAACCATAAAGGTTGCTCTTTCTACAGAAGGATAACAAAAATGTCCCAAACTCTTTTAAAAGCAACCAGTGTTGCACACTCCTTTGATTATAAACTTTTTTCTGATATTGATTTTGACCTTCAAGAGCAAGAGAGCATTGCTATATTGGGGCGAAGTGGTTGTGGTAAGTCTACGCTGTTACATATTTTTTCAAGTTTTATTGCTCCTGATGAGGGCGAAGTACATCTGTTGGGTCACAATCTTTATGGACTCAAAGAAGAAGAGCTTGAAGCGATTCGATGTAATGATTTGGGTATTATTTTTCAAGCCCATTACCTTTTTAAAGGAATGAAAGCAGTAGAAAACTTAGAGATTGCTACCATTTTATCTGGCGAGAGTGTAGAAGATAAACTTTTAGAGCGTTTAGAGATTAAAGAGCTTATGAATCAGAAGATTGGAGAGCTTTCAGGTGGACAGCAACAGCGTATCTCGATAGCTCGGGTATTGAGTAAAAAACCAAAAATAATCTTTGCCGATGAACCAACAGGTAACCTAGATAAAGAGACAGGAAATTTGGTAATGAGCGTTCTGCTAGAGTATATTCAAAAGAACAATGCAGGTATGGTTCTGGTCACCCATGATGAGAGTATGGCAAACTTATGTAATAAACGCTATCTACTCGAAAATAGGGCGTTAGAAGCATTTTAACTTTTAGACTTTTTTCTATTTAAATACATATCGTTTGGCTTCTCTTTGAGTGGTACGGGCTAAATACTTTTCGATAAGGGCTAATTGGTAGACTGCTTTGGCGTGACCTGCCTTGGCTGCTAGTTTAAACCAATATCGTGCCAACTCTTTCTGTTGTCTTACTCCTCTTCCTTGATTAAAACTAACCCCCATTAAGTATTTTGCTTCGGTATGTCCATTTCGTGCTGATTTATGAAACCAGTTAAAGGCTTCTCTCTCATTTTTTTCTACTCCATCTCCTGTGGCATACATCATTGCTAAATCAAACTGTGCCTCTCTGTGACCATTTTTTGATGCCTGTTTGGCGTAGGTGTATTTACTCTGTTGAAGTGTTTTTATACTTTTTGAGGTGTTGATGTTATTAAAAGGATTTGTGGCTTGTGCAAAAGTGCTAATCAGTGTAAGTAGTAGAAATAATATTGTTAAATGTTTCATTTTATATCCTTTTTGTTATATTAAAAGTATTGTATAACATAAATAATTATATAAAACTTAAAGTATATTAATTTTTAATAAATTTTAATATTAATATACTTTTTTAATGAAACGTATTTAATGTGGGGTTAAATCCAAAGATTGTCTATTAATCGAGTTTTACCCACTTTTCCTGCAACCAGAATAATGGTGTTGCCTATTTCTATTTCTGAAATGGGTTGGAATTGACGGTTGACTATGGCAATATACTCCACTTCAATCTCAGATAACAGATGGTGCATGGTTTGGGTAATGGTTGCAACATTAAACTCTTTTTTCATAACCAAACGGGTAGCTCGTTTAAGAGAGCGAGAGAGCTTTAAAGCTTGAATACGTTCTTGTGGGCTTAAATAGATATTTCGGCTACTTAGTGCCAATCCATCTCTATCACGAATAATTTCACAAGGAATAATCTCTACTGCTAAAAAGTAGTTTCTGACCATCTGCTCTATTAGAGCGAGTTGCTGGGCATCTTTTTTTCCAAAATAGGCTCTAACCGTGCTTGGTTTGTGGTAGCTAATTAGGTTTAAAAGCTTCATAACCACCTGAAGCATTCCATCAAAGTGCTTGGGGCGTTTGCTCCCTTCGAGTATAAATCCCCGTTTGGCAGGGGCAATAATACCCAGTTCATCGGGTTCATACATCATTTCAGAAGTGGGCATAAATAGAATATTAACCCCTACCCATGCACATATCTTTTTATCTGCTTCTTCTTTTTTGGGGTAGGCGTTCAGGTCTTCACCCTCTAAAAACTGGGTAGGGTTGACAAAAATAGAGACAACCACATAATCATTCTCTTTTCTTGCTTGTTGAATTAGGCTTAGATGTCCTTGATGTAAAGCACCCATGGTGGGTACAAAACCAACACTTCCTTTAATTTTTTTTGTTGCATTGAGCAGTTCTGTTATAGAGTTAACGATAATCATATTGACCTTTTGTTTGTTTAAAATTTGACATTATACTCTATAAGCTTCATGATTTCAAATAAGAATAATGATACAATAAAGATAAAAAATAACAGACGAAAGAGAGCAGATGCAGGGTTATAAACACCTACCTATAGGTTATACAATAGGCAGTCACTATAAGATAATGAGAATTTTAGAACAAGATGAGGCAGGAGTTCTCTATTTGGTTCGAGATATACGAGAGAGTGCAGAGAATAGAAAAGAGATGTTTATTCCTAAAGCAGAATTTAAAGAACCCAGAGTAGAGCCATCTAAAGAGTTCAGAGAGCCAAAAGAGAAAAAACCAAAAAAGAAATTTTGGTTTTTAAAAATGTTGATTGTCTCGATTATTATACTGTTGGGATTGGGTGCTTATGCGTATAAAATAATGGAAGATGAGAAAAAGAAACCTCTAAAAACAACTCCTACTGTTGTGGTTAAAACCTCTATGCCTCACCCTCCACTCACCAATAGAGATAAAGTTGAAACGTCTATACCCGAAAAGCCAAAAGTTGAGACACCAGCTAAAAAAGAGGTTAACGCACCGAATTATTCAGAATATATTTCAGAAGATGAACTTGAAGTGGTAGAAGAGACTTCACTAGAGAAGCGTAAAAAAGTAGAAGAGCCTAGAAAAATGGAGGAGCCTTATGTGGTTGAGATAGAACCAACAGCCTCTCCTCTTCCAACACCTAAAATCACTCCTCGTATTTCGTTGGGAACCCGAATTGGTGGAAGCGATACGACTTTAGATGAATTTTAAGAATAGATATGTTAGCATTGTTTACATTAAAAGAGTGAAAAGGATATGGTAATGAAAAAAGCAGTGTTGGTAAGTCTGTTGGCAGTTAATCTTATGGCGATAGAAAATTTAGAGGTGGCACAAAAAGCAGACCTTGTTACGGATGGTTTTATAAGTTCGATTGCCAAGACCCAAATGGTGTTGATTAATGCCAGTGGACAGCAGAGTGTACGTGATTTAGAGATGAAAACATTAGAGGGTGAAGATGGTGACAAAACGATTTCTACATTTCTTTCTCCTGCTGATATTAAAGGAACCAAAACTTTAACCCATGAGCATGTTGATCGAGATGATGACCAGTGGCTCTACTTACCTGCACTAAAACGGGTAAAACGGATTGCAAGTCGAAACAGATCGGGTTCGTTTATGGGGTCAGAGTTTTCATATGAAGATATAGGAAATCAGAACTATAAAAAGTTTACTTATAAAGGAGAAGCCAAAGAGGTTGAATTAAAGGGGGTGCTCTGTTACCAAGGGGTTCGGATTCCAAAAGATAGCAACTCTGGGTATACCAAACAGGTCTCGTGGGTAGATAAAAGCAGTTTTTTGATTCAACAGATTGAGTATTATGACCGTAAACAAGAGTTGCTAAAAACAGCAGTTTTTTCGGATTATAAACAGATAGAGGGTATTTGGCGTGTGGGTAAGATTGTGATGACCAATCATCAAAATGACAAGTCAACCATATTAACATGGAAAACAGAGAAGCTAAAAGCAGGTCTAACGGCTAAAGAATTTAACAAAAGGGTATTAAAACAATGATAAAACGAATAACGACGGTCTCGACACTGCTTGGCTCACTGCTTATGGCAGAAGCTTTGGAGTATAAAGGAAATGTAAGCCTAGAGTCTGCCTATTGGTCGCATGACCTAGAACAAAAACGAGAGAGCCAAATGGCACTACACCTAGAGGGTGAAGCAACTTACAAGATTGATGAGAATAAAAAGGTGGTTGCCAAGGTTAAAGGTATTTATGATGCCAATGATGGAAAGCGTCGTTACTTTGATTTTAATGATCTCTATTTTCAACACAGTTTCGAGAACTCTAACTTTTTAATTGGGCGAAATACCCGTTTTTGGGGTGCAATGGAGTTTTATAACCATACAGATAATTTTAATACCAAAGATTGGGCAGATGACCCTTTTGATTATGAGAGTAAGCTTGGGGCTTGGAACATGGCGTACACCTACTATCTTGATGATGCAGAGATTTCAATTATTGCTAAGTTTTATGAAGAGGAGCAGGGGGTTGCCGAGTCACGTTCAATTAATAACTTTATGCCATCAAACTACAGTAGTAATTTAGCAACACAACGGGACAGAAGTAACCCTACGGTGTATCTAAAATATGACGCTTCAATTGAGGGTAAACAGATAGACTACTCGATTATTTATCAAAATGGTTATGATGAACAGCGATATCTCACCCCTGTGAATAGTTTAGATGTGAACAGTTCACTGCAACAACGTGCCTATTTGGTCGATAAAGTGATGGGGTATGCCACATGGGTGAATGGCAGTACCATTTATAAAACAGAGTTGGCATATACCTACAGTGGTACTTCACTAGTAGCAGACTATGCACAGGGGAGTTTGGGGGTAGAGCATACTCTTTATGGTATGTGGAAGAAGATGGATTTGGGCTTATTGGCTGAATATTACAAATATAAAACATTTGAAAAACGCAAGTTAAATGCTAAAGATTTTGGAAAGATTTTTGATGATGACCTTGCCTTGGGCTTTAGACTTTCGTTGAATGATATACAGAGCTCAGAGGTTTTAGGGGGTGTTGATATTGACAGACATAACAGTGAAAAAATCTATTTTGTAGAGTATGAGACACGGCTTCAAGATAAATATAAACTAGGAGTTAAAGTGCAACACTTGGCTCCTAAAAAAGATTCACTGTTTCATGATATTGATACAGTTATGGTTGAGTTGGGATACCATTTTTAAATAGGGGAAAAATATGAAAAACTATATTGGTTTTTTACAAAAGTTCCGATGGCTTATTGCCATTGGAGTACCATTAATTGTTCTTGCCTTGGCATCTAACCTAAAACACTTACAGATGAATGGAAGTTACCGTATTTGGTTTGGTGAGGAGTCTAAGACCCTTAAAGATTATGATAACTTTCGTACAACCTTTGGTAATGATGATGCTTTGATTATCAGCTTTCAAGACAAAGAGGGAATCTTTACACAAAAAGCCCTACAGAGTATTGACAACATTACCCAAGCGTTGTGGAAAATGAAATATGTTGCCCGTGTGGACTCGATTACCAATTATCAATATGTTCATGCCAATCCTGACGAGCCCGATGATATTGTGGTCGAGGATTTTATTCAAAATATCTCTAAGGCAACATCTAACTATTTAGTCAATCGAAAAGAGATTGCCATAAATGACCCGTTGGTGGTTGATGGATTTATCTCACGCGATGGTACGACCACCATGATTTCGGCCCGTTTGATTCCTAAAGTCAATGATGATAGTGATAAGAGTTTAGAGATTATGAACTTGGTTAATACTATTTTAGCCCCTGAACGGGAACGCACAGGATACCACTATTGGCTAAATGGTGGTCCCCCACTCAATAAAGCGTTTGTTACGATTGGCATAAATGATGCGACTACCTTTACCCCACTTATTCTTATTGCTTCGATGATACTGCTTTTTTTACTTTTTCGTCGGGCAGGTGGAGCATTAATTCCTATTGGTGTGGTGCTGTTTACCTTTTTAACGGTGCTTTCGGTGCAGGTACTTTTAGGCTATAAGCTTAACAATTTTACAGCAAATCTTCCTGTTTTTGTGGTGGCAATAGGTATTGCAGATGCCGTGCATATCTACAGTATTTGGCTAATGCAAAGACGCGAAGGAGACAAAAATACCCAAGCCGTTCTACATAGCCTAGAGAAGAATTTTCTGCCCATCTTCTTAACCTCGCTTACCACGGCTATTGGGTTTGCTACTTTGACCATCTCGAAGGTGATTCCTGTTTTAACACTGGGAATTGCCACGGCAAGTGGAGCGATATTGGCGTTTATTATTTCGATTATTTGGATGCCATCCGTGCTTTTAATATTAAATCGAGAGGTCAAGGTAACTGTTAATTCAAAAGAAAAATCTAAAAAATCTTTGGGGTATGGTAGATTTATTGTTACTCATGATAAAAGAATTGTAATAGTTACCACTTTGATTTTTGCAGTTTTAGCCATGGGACTTTTTTTTGTTAAAGTGGACAGCAATACGATTCGATATTTTGATAAAAGTGTAGAGATACGAAAATCAACCGAGTTTCTAATGGAGAATCTTACAGGTCCTATGGCGTATGAGATTGTGGTCGATAGTGGGCATAAAGAGGGGATTAAAGAGCCAAAGTTTATGCAGACGGTTGAGCTATTTTGCAAAGAGTTCCAAGCCACTTTTCCCGAGGTGCGACACATGAGTTCGCTCATGGATACGGTCAAACGATTTAACAAGGTGGTCAACCATACTGATGAGATACCTGATAATCGAAACTTAATTGCTCAATATCTACTGCTCTACTCACTCTCACTCCCCCAAGGGATGGAGATTAACGATAAGATGGATATTTATGAGCAGAAACTTCGTGTAACGGGGCAGATTGATATTGTGGATACCTCTAAAGATTTAGAGATGATAGAGTATATTGGTGAATGGTGGGATAAAACACCTTACAAAGCTACGGTTGAGGGGCAAACGGCAATGTTTGCATATATGCAGAGTGATGTCACCGATACCCTTATCTACTCATTAAGTTTGGCTATTTTTCTGGTCTCATTAATTATGCTCATGATATTTAAACGGTTTAAAATTTTGTGGGTCTTTATTTTGCCCAATATTCTGCCCGTTATTTTGGTGGTGGGCTTAATGGGCTGGATAGGCATTAGCATTGATATTGGTGTTGCCATTGCAGGAGCGATTATTATTGGTGTGGCAGTTGATGATACGATTCACTTTTTGGTTAAATATTTTGATGCTAGAAAACGGGGTTTATCAATGCAAGATACTTTTGATGAGGTGTTACGATACGCAGGAAAAGCGATACTGTTTACCACCATTATTTTAAGCGTTGCCTTCTCACTCTTTGCCTTTAGCACCTTTACGCCCAATCAAAACTTTGGTATTGTGACAGCTTTTGCCCTAATTGTAGCACTGGTGGTTGATTTATTGCTGTTACCTGCTCTTTTGAGTTTAGCAGATGAAGAGACATACAGTGCAAAGTGAAAAATACATAGAACTTCACAAAAATATATTAACATGGTATCAACAGCATGGTAGGGTAACCCTACCGTGGCGTAATACTCAAAGTAGTTATAAGATTTATCTGAGTGAAATTATGCTTCAACAGACCCAAGTTAAAACAGTTTTAGAGCGATTTTATTTCCCTTTTTTAACCAAGTTCCCTACCTTTCAAGATGTTGCCAATGCTCCTGTTGATGAGGTGCTTAAAGCATGGGAGGGGTTAGGGTATTATACCCGTGCAAGAAATCTTCATAAAACTGCTCAAGCCACATCAGGGATTCTGCCCAACAGTGCCAAAGCCTTAGAGAAGCTTTCAGGGATTGGCAAATCAACAGCTCACGCCGTGGCATGTTTTGCATTTGATGAAGCGTTACCCATTTTAGATGCCAATGTAAAGCGTATTTTGTACCGTTTTTTTGCTGTTAAAAAATGCACCGATAAGGAGCTTTGGCAACTGGCATATACCCTTTTTGACAAAGAAAATGCCTACATTTATAATCAAACCCTAATGGATATTGGAGCAACCCTCTGTAAACATAAAACCCCTGAGTGTAATGTTTGCCCTTTTGAATCAATGTGTCAAGGTAAAAAGAATCCTCTGCTCTATCCTGAAAAAAAGGTAAAGAAGAAAAAGCCCATTAGAACGCATTTTATGCTGATTTATCATCATAATAATCACTATGCACTAAAGCAGAACACTACACAGCTATTAGGAGGGCTTTGGGCATTTCCCCAATTTGAGTCTTTTGAGAGTAAGAGTAAAAAAATAACAGAACTCGGTGATTTGGTGCATCATTATACCCACTTTAGACTCGATGCTAAAGTATTACTGGTTCATCAAAAAATCAATAATATCAAGTGGTTTTCTTTCGAGCAAATAGACCAACTTGCCATGAGTGGTGCAGATAGAAAGGCGTTGGCGATGTT
>DCAF01000022.1:0-7364 GCA_002311915.1 Sulfurovum sp. UBA1140
TAAAGAGAAGTTACTTGGTTTATACATCATCTCATTGGGAAGTGTAAATGATGTTAAAAGAGCTGTAAAATCTGTTTGCATATGATTAAACATTGGATTTAATGGAGAGAGTTCCCAATAGAAAATTGCGAAAAGTAAAGCTATCCCTAACCAGTAGGTTAATAGAAACTTTTTTATTTTTTAGTTGAAATCTTTTAGTGCAAGCTTATATGCCTCTTCAAAATTCATAATCTTTCCTTGGTGGTCTTGTGAAAATCGTCTGGCACTCATTCGACCCTCAAAGGCATATTTACTTAGCCCACTCATCGTGCCTTTTTTTTCACTGCCAACGACATAGATGGCATCTTTTACATCTATAAAGTTTAGGGTGTCAACGGCAACAACTTTCATATTTTGTACATTGTTTTTGTTGTTGGTTTTATCATCAACCAAACAGTGAATAGAGCAGTATTGTTTAACTTTTCCATTTAAGGTTGCTGTATGGTTGGTTTTATAGAACATGGGGAGTTTCATGCCACACTCGGGGCAGGAGTGTTTGGCTTCTCCTGATTGAAGCATGGTGGTTTTTTCTAGGGGAACCGACTGAAATCGTTCCATTTTACTTTTTGGCTTGACTTCGGTTGATTTTACAGCATCACCTGTACAGCCACTCAGCATCAAGATTGATGCCAGTGCTAAACCCATAATGGTTGTCTGTTTTTTCATGCTTATCCTTTAAAATTGATACTTGGCATTAAGATAGAGGTATCTACCAGGCTCATTAATCAACATTGTATCCGAGCCATCTGTCATCAAGATTAAATCTTTATAGGTGTTGGTGGTGGCATAAGTTTTATCTAAAACATTGTCTACCCCTGCTGTTATAACAAAACCGTTCTCGAACTCTCTGGTTGTTTTTAGGTTAAAGACACCATATCCTGCTAACTCTTGCTCTCCGTTTTCACTATCAATATCACTCCATCCGTTTGACGCGATGACTGATAACTCTACATCACCGTAATCATCATAATCATAAGTGAGTGAAGCGTTAAATTTCATTGGGGTAATTTCAGCTAAATCGGTATCGGTCTGCCCTGTAGGTTGGGTATCTTTTTCCCCTTTTTTATACGATAACCCTGCATATAATGAGACTTTATCCGAAGCCAAGTAGCTACCACTTAGCTCTGCTCCGTAGATGGTGGCATCAATGTTTTCAAAGTTATTGGTTTTTAAAGAGCCGTTGTAATAGATATAATCTTTTAATTTAGAGTAGAAGGTTTTAATTTTAACTTTACCATTGCCATAGAATCGCTCAATACCCATATCAATTTCATAGTTGGTGGTTTGGTTAAGCGTAGGGTTACCATTAAGTACCCGAACAGGAGGCATCACGGCTGTGTTGTATTTAACATTGTAAAGCTCTCGGGCATCGGGAACCCTACTTGATTTACCAACACCTACAAAATATTTGGTATCTCGGTTGACATTGTAAGTAGCAAAAATATTACCCGAAAACGATTGGTAATCTTTGTCTTGTTCTGTTAATGACTTGGTATCTATTGAAGTATCATCATATCTTGCACCCACTTCTAAATCAATTTTACCAATGGTACGTTCACACTTTACAAACACCCCTACATTGTCGGTATCAACATCAGAAATACTTGCTCCAATGGTTTTTACAGGAAAGGCATTGGTGGTCGAGGTCACAGTATATTTTCCATCCCAATTTCTCTGACTGGCATCAATACCATAGGTGAAGCTTCGACCAAAGGCATCAACACTGTTTTTAAGTTTAATTCCTGTCATATCGGAGGTAAGGTGATGGGTCATAAACTTACCACCTGCTTCTGCTAAGGCTCTATATTCGGTACTCATTGGGTGGTCAACTTGTGAGTTATAGATTTGAAAATCTAATTTTTTAGAAAATCGTGAAAGATTTTTAATGGAATATTCCATATTTATAATATCACTGTCATCCCAAATGGCATCCATTTTACTAGAAGGGTAGAGTACATCACTGCTTCGGTTTGCAGTGTAACTAACTCTTAACTCTTGGTCATCGGTAACGTCTACAAACACTTTTCCCATAAACATGGTCTTCTCGAAGGCATCCATATTTTTGTTACTACTGCTGTAGTTAAATCCTCCTAGAGTCGTCCCTTCGGTATAATTGGACAACTGCTCTGCAAAATTGTCTCCATTACCATCTTTGTACTGCTCACCTTGTTCTGTTGAAGCCGAGAACATCACTTTGACTCTGTCGGTTCCTCCACTAATGGTTCCTGATGCTTTTTTGTAGCCAAATGAACCTGTATTAAGGCTCAACTCTCCACTTAGCTCTTGGGTTGGTTTTTTGGTTCTAATTTTAATTGAACCACTCAATGCTCCAAACTCTTCTACATCAAACGCCCCTTCTCGAACCTCGACCTCTTCAATGGCATGGGTTACCACATGAGAGGTAGGGGGATCCATTCGGTTAACACACGCACCACAAATTTTGGCACCATCAATGGTCACATTAATGTTGTCTCGTTTTTGACCCCGTAAGATAATATCATTGGCAATACCACTACGTCGGATAAGTGAGATACTGGGGATATTCTTATGCAGTACTTCTGCCAAGTCGGCACTCTTAACCTCTTCTCCACTTACATTTTCTACAATTTTGGTATTGACCTTTTCGACCACATCAATCGCTTCGAGTTGCTCTGCCCCTTGAAGTATCGCAACGGTTGCTAGTGATAGATAAATTACTCTTTTCATTTTATAAACTCCTCTTATATAATTAATAAGTTTATTTTAGAGAAGTTTTGTTAATTTAGTGTTAAGTATGTCTATATTTTGTAGTTAATGACACTCTAAAAGGGTTCTTTGTGGGTTGGTAATATAGCCATATCCATTATAGACGGTATAGCCCCCATAAGCAATAACCCCCACAGAAGCCAGACGTATCATGGTATTTCTTATGGCAGTTTGACGAAAGAGTCCCACAAAAAATCCCAAAGAGAACATGGCAGGAACCGTGCTAAGTCCAAATATAAGCATGACAATGGCTCCATCAATGGCACTAGCTGTACTAGCAGAAGTAATGGCAAAAAAGTAGACCAATCCACAGGGAAGAAGACCATTCAGTAGCCCTAAAATATAGAAACTTCCTAAAAAATCACTCTGTAATAGGGCTTTAAAGTGTTGATGATACCATTGACTGTTTTGAATGGAGTGTTCAATAATGGTTAAAAACTTTAGTTTACCACTAAGCGATGCCCCTACTGCAATCATCACCACTCCTGCTAAAATAAGTAACAGACCATTGGCAATATTACTAAACGAGATAACACTTCCAATAAATCCAAACAACGCTCCAAAAAAAACATAGGTGGTAATTCTGCCCAAAGAGTAGAAAAGATGTGCCAAGGTCTGATGGGTTTTGTCCCAAGAGGTCTCTATTTTGGTACTAGAATAAGCAATAACAATCCCTCCACACATGCCAATGCAATGCCCAAAAGAGCCAATAAATGCAATGGATATAATGGTTAAAAAATCAATACTTTGCATTCTCTACTCGCTTCTGCATGGCTGTAAAGTTGATATAATCGGGCTTTTTCTGTTGATAGGCTCCAAAGCCATAACTCATGGGTGTTTTTTCATGACGGGCATACCATGCCTCTTGGGCAGGGATATATTTTGCCCCATCTTTTGCCCAAATCCACAACACTATTTCTGTGGGTATAGGTTGCGTTTGAAGCCACAATACCAAACACCCAACATCATCAAAAAAGAGTGTATCCCCATTGGGCAAAATAGCCTGTGAAGAGTGATTAATATCAGCAATGGTCATATTACAAAATCTATCTTTGTACCTATTTGGTATCATGTCAATGGGTTTTTTGGCATGATTATTGGGCTGTACCACAATCAACTGTTCAAAATTTGAGGTCGAGAATAGCCCCAATAGTAACAGAATAAATAGAGTGAAGATAACAAGCGTTTTTTTTATCATGAGGGGTATCTTTTTTTGAGTTGGGTTTATTATACTTAAAAGAAATTTATATAATATTTGATTTGCTTTTATTTGTAATTTTTTTGTACTATATAATAGAAGAGAGAGTTTTCAAATTCTAAAATTACTTAATAAAAAGGATACATCATGTTTAAAAACATACTGGTTTTAGCAACTTCACTCATATTTATCGCTTGTGGTGGTTCAGGTTCAACGGATGAAGAGCCTAATATTATCAAACTGTAGCATCCGACAGAGATAACTTCTAAACAAATACCCTCTACCATAATTAATGATATAAATATATCGACATGGATGTATACCGATTGTGACACGGGTTTCACTCTCTAAATTGACCGAGACACCTCCTCTTGAGTTGAAAGAGAGTGAATAGGAGTTACTCCCTCTCCATAACACTAACCAAATCAAGACTAAACACTGTACCTTTATCCGAGGAGTTTATCTTGATTCCAATTCTCTCTTTGTCACAAAACTCTTTGACAATACTCAACCCTAATCCAAATCCGTGGTGCTGGGTGTTGCTTTGAAAGTATCGGTCAAATATTGTATAAAGATGATGACTTTCAATTCCTTCACCATCATCTTTAATGGTCAGTGTGGCTTGATTTAGCTCTATATCAATGGTGGTTATTTCTATATTGTGTTTAATAGCATTCGAGATAAGATTGTTTAACATAACCGAAAATCCACGCTTGTCAGTAGTGATAATAATGGGTTTAACGCTGATATTAATTGTAATATCTCTTTTTAAATCGCTGTGTTTCTGCACACTATAAGCAATGGATTGTTGCAGATTAAAACTACTTAGCTCTATACTGTTAATCTCTTTTTTAATATAATACTCCATATCCTCATAGAGTTCAATAAGATTATCACACGCACGGTCTATTCTGTTTAGTCGTTCTAAATTTTGGCTTTTAGTCAGTTTCAGTTGTAGCAGTTCACTGTTAATCTGTATGGTCGAAACAGGAGTGTTAAGCTCATGTAGGGTGGTCTCTATTTTGTACTTAAGCTTATCATTAATGGTAAAAATATCATCGACCATAGATTTACTTAGAAGATAATAAAGATTCATTCCTAGCAGTGTAACCATAGAGCTAACAATTAAAAAAGAAACTTCATGTAAAAGATGTACCATGTACGCCATAATAAGTAGGGTGATACCCACGATTAGGGTGTTGACAATAAGGAATGTGGTTTGTTTACTCATTACACAATATCCACAATTTGATACCCAATTTTTCTAATGTTAATTATCTTCTCTTTGCCCACAATATTGCGTACCTTGGTTACGTAGAGGCGAATGGAGCCTTCGCTATGCTCTTCGTTACTGCTCCAGAGCCTCTCGACTATCTCTTCGATCAAGATGGTGGTGTTGTTGCTTTCGATAAAGAGTTCTAAGAGCTGTATCACCTTAAGGGGCAGTTGAACCATTTGTTTGTTTTGATAGACACGCCTAGCATTAAAATCGTAGTAGCACTCTTTGCCTAGTTTGGCTCTGTTTTCAACTCTGCTGGTTCTTTTTAATACGGCATTAATACGTAAAACCAATTCACCTACTCTAAAAGGTTTGCGTATATAGTCATCACAACCACTGGCAAAACAGTCATTAAGGGTTTTGTCATCTTTGTATGATGTTAAAAAAATGGTGGGTGTTTTTACGTGGTTCTCTCTTAAGTTTTGAAGCAGTTCAATCCCTGAAAGTTTTGGTACATTAATGTCAAAAAGATAGAGGTCATAATGATTCTCATAACTCTTTGAAAGAGCCTCTTCGCCATCTTGTGTGCTGTCTATTTCAAAGCCTGATGCCTCTAAGAAATCCACTAAAGTTTGGGCAAAGAGTTTGTCATCTTCTAGTAGTAATATTTTTCTTTTTATTCTATTCATTGGGTACCATTTTACTAAAAAATATTTAAAGTATTAAAACTCAATCTCTATTTTCTGTTCCTGCTCCTTTATATCCTTCAAAATGTTTATCTGAACCATTTTTGTATCCTGTATAGAGTTTTTTAGCAATTATATCAATAATAAAATCACTGCTACCATTTAGGAACGCATAACCCTCATTCTCGTTTTCGTGGTGTTGTTTATGATGGGACATGGGAAGAAGAATCCGATATTTCTGTAACCTAGCAACAATTTTAGAGTTTGAATTATGACAAAGATAGTGAGAAACTTCGGCGACCGAAGAGAGGATTCCAATCATAATAAGTATCAGTAAAGTGGTAGAATTTATAGCTAAAAAGCTAACTGTCCAAACCAAAATAAGATAAGGAACCAACCAAAATTTTGCTCCTGATTCGTTAAAATAGACAAGAAATAGGTTGCTGTTTTTATAGTGTTGAGTTTTATGATGCAGATGAAAACTGGCAATAAATGCTCCCCATTTTGAGCGATAATTTTCGTTGTTGTCCATATACATATGCACCAAACCATTAATAAAATCTGTTAAAAAATAGGCAATAAAGAGGGCGATAATATACCCGTACCATGTAATCTCTAAAGAGACCATGATTGTTAATAAAATAAGTTGTAACAAGACATTAAAGAGTGATACAAGTTTATAGATATATTGATAGTAGCCATGAAGGTGATAAGCTTCCATGGCTTGATTAAACTCTTTTTGTTTAATGGTTAGTTGCGTGTTTGATGTTTTCATTGAAGCTCCTTTTTGTGGATAATATCATGATAACCATGAATAGTTACAAATATTTAAAAAAATTTCATAAAGAATTGCTAAATGAATAAGATAAATATTTTATTAAATGTCTAAGCATGATTCATTTAGAACAGATTAGAAACCATTCAAGATTCAACTCACTATAAGCATAAAAATCCTATTTTCAAATAAAAAGAGGGTCTGCTGTTTTTGGTCTCTGCCATCTACTATCGCTCTTCATGGAAATATAAAAATAGAGCATTTCGTTACTGTCTGCTAGATGCTGGTCATCTGTTGGGGAGCATTGAACACTCGGCACTTTTAATGCCCCATGCAACTTTTATGCTTTATGATATCGAGCGTGAAAAGCTTAACTCGATGTTTGGTTTTACAAACAGAGAGTTCTTTGTAGCAGGTGCATCGGTTGCTGTTCCTCTAATAGAAAAAGAGCTAGAGGTAGTTCATCGCAATAAACACAAAAAAATATACCAAATTTTAAGTTTTGTACAATAACAAATAGAAAAAGGTAGCTTGAACCTTAGTCATGACAACAATTTTGTGATTGTTGCGATTTTAATCACTAAGTTTAATTTATCCCCAAAAAAAACAGAAATAACGCCCTATGTTGCTTTTTATCTTTTTCCATACTAATTTAAATATTTAAGACTATCTAAAATACTTAAAATAAAATAAAAAATAAAA
>DCAF01000022.1:7482-28758 GCA_002311915.1 Sulfurovum sp. UBA1140
GGGACAGATGAAATGGGAAGCCTTGGGTGATATTACACTGCTAATTGTAGACGATGATGCATTTAATCGACAGTTGGTTGTTTCGCTATTGTCTAAAATACCTACTATCAATTTTTTCGAAGCAGAAGATGGTGTTGAGGCTTTGGATATTTTAACAAAGAAATCAGTTGATATGATACTGCTTGATCTACACATGCCTAAAATGAATGGATATGATACCCTTAAGGCAATAAAACGAGAACCTAATTATGATTTTATTCCCATTGTTATTATCACTACCGATGAGGAAGAGATGAACAAACTCTACTCTTTGGGTGCTGATGATTTTATCTCTAAACCATTTAAACTTACTGAATTAGAATCAAGAATTTATGCACATATTGAGAAGCGACAGTATCGACAAAAATATAATGAGTTATCTAAAAATAGAATTCAAAAAACATTAATAGAGTCAACTCCTGAAGAGAAAAATGAAGAGACTATAGAGGTTCAGCAGGTAGAGAAGATTGAAACAGTGGCAAAAGATCAAGAAGCAGTATATACGTTAGATGTAGTTGAATCGTCTCAACAAGAGATTTTTTACGCCATGGCAAAGCTATTAAGTAAAAAAGATAAGCGTCTGGAGAGTATTCAAATAGTAGGTACATTGGCAAAAGCCTTAAGTCTATTGGTGGGGTATGATAAGCAACAAGCAAATAGCATCTATTATGCAACCATTATACGGAATATTGGAGGAGTCTCGTTACCCAATAAAACTCCTTCTAGTTATGAGCTTTTAGGAGAAGATAGAAAAATTTATCATCAATGTATATTGTTGGGGTATCAACTGGTTAATAACGCGATAGATACAGAGTTTATACAGATATCTAAACGGGTGATTGCTCAACATAAAGAGCATTTTGATGGATCGGGTTTTCCCCAAAAGCATCACGGCAATCAGATTCACTATGTGGCATATATTGTTGCCATTGTCGAGACCTTTGATGCACTGCTTTCTGAACAAGGGTATTATCTTGAAAAGATACAGACACCTGAAGAGACCTATGCAGTGTTTAAAGAACAGAGTGGTCAACGTTTTCATCCTAAAATAACCAAACTTTTTTTAGCCCACTTTGAGTATTTTATTCAATTAAGAGAAAAAATTATAAAACAAAATTTAGAAAAGGAGCATTTAGAAACATGAAAAGTATTATTATACATGCCTATTCAATTGCTGATCTAATTCAACAGATAAACAGTGAACTCACAAAAGATTTTAATCCTACATTGGCTTTTGTCTATACCTCTCCAAGGTACAATATACGGAAGTTGGTGGTGGAACTAAACAACTACCCATTTTTAGTATTGGGCTCTACGACGGTGGGTGAAATATTTGCCGATGAGAAGCATGGCGTTAGAGAGAAAGAGGAGAGTATTGTCTGTATGTTGCTCGATATTGATCCCTCGGCTATTGCGTTGCGACTGTTACAAGTAGAGCATACCAAATATTATGAAGTAGGGGAAGAGGTAAGCCAATGGGCAAAAAAACAGTTTAGCAATCCTGCAATTATTACAGTTACCTCTGGGCTTAATTTTGATAATGATGCCTATACTCAAGGGATTGTCTCTGATGGGGTAGAGTATGCTTTTGGAGGTGCTGCAGGAGATGACTTGATACTTAAAGATACGTTTGTTTTCTCTAAAGAGAATTTTTCTAATCAAGGGGCTGTTGTTTTGGCTTTAGATCGAGACAAAATTGATATTGTTGGTGCAAGAGCATTTGGATGGACAGGTATTGGAAAAGAGAGAATTGTAACCAAAGCTGATAAAAATATTGTTTATGAGATAGATGGTAAACGGGCGATAGATTTTTATAAAAAATATCTGAATATTACGAGTGATGATATGCCTCAGGTTGGTATTGAATACCCTTTGGAGGTGATGATGCGTAATGGTCAAGTGGTCTATCGAGCGGTACTTGATATTAATGAAGAGAGTGGAGCTTTAATCTTTGCAGGACATGTTGAAGAGAAATCAAAAGTACGACTCTCTTCTGCTAAGGGTAAAGAGATTATTCAATATGTAGGGCAGAGTATTGACGATGCCTTGGCTAAAGAGGAGAATTTTAAACCTGAAATTGCCTTAGTCTTTCCTTGCTGTTCACGTAAGCAGATACTAGGTGACTTGGTGATTGGTGAGATTGAAGGGGTATACAACAGTGCTAAAGTTCCAACAATTGGTTTCTTTGCTTACGGGGAGATAGGTGCTTTCCCTGATGGGGGCAATGGCTTTCACAATGAGACGTTTGTCACTGCACTATTAAGCGAAAAGGAGAAGTAATATGCTAGTACAAAATATAATAAGTTCAATTGATGCTGTTCCTGATTTTAAGAACAAAGAGATTACTATTAAACGCGTTGAACTCTTACATAAAGAGTTGAATAAATTAAATCGAAAATATAGAAAAGCCAATGAAAATAGGTTAACTGTTTCACACTTGCTTTCTCAGGTAAATGAAGAGCTAGAAGAGTCATTAAGTAATGAAAAACGTTTTATTGCTTCGGTGAGTCATGAGCTTAGAACTCCCCTAACAGCAATTTTGGGCTACAGTGAATTGCTAGATGACACAGCACTCAACAACAAACAGAAGCGATACCTTGACAGTATGGTACAGAGTTCTAATCACTTGCTCTCTTTGGTCAGCGACCTACTTGATGTTGCTAAGATTGGAGACAATCGTATTGAACTCTCTCCACGTGAGATGGATTTAGATGATGTATTGAATGATTGTGCCAATCTTATTCGTTCAAGAATTGCTAAAGATGTAGATTTTGTGGTGGATATTCCAATGTTGGAGTATAAAGTAAAAGCTGATGATAAACGAATCAAGCAGATTTTTATTAACCTACTTTCGAATGCAGCGAAATTTACCAAAAAAGGTTCCATTCGTTTTTATGTTCAGAGACTCGAAGAGCTAGAGGACAACAAGTTAAAAGTGGTGGTTAATGTAGATGATACAGGTAATGGTATTCCTTCTGAGGTAGCTCAGACCCTTTTTGATCCTTTTCAATCAACCGATAAAACCCAAGGTACAGGCTTGGGTCTTTATATATCTCAAGAGATTTCAGCCATGATGGATGGTGAGATTACCGTAGAGTCACAACAAGGGATTGGAAGCAGTTTTGAGGCTACTATTATTGTGGAACGTTCTACTAAAAAAGAGATTGGTAAAGCATTAAGAAATTCTAATGTAATGATGTTTGCTAGTCGAGATAAGTTTGTGGATAAACTAAGTAGAGAGTTTATGAACTTGGGTGTGAATTTTCAAAATCATGACATTATTAGTGGAGATATTACCTCGGCACTGGTACAGATGGTTGCAAGTGGACGTTTTTATGATGTGGCTATTTTTGATGTAGATATGTTTAAAAATCATACAACCGATATTGCAGGAACCCTTAAGGCTATCAACTCTCATATTAAATTGGTGGCACTGGCAGGAGACGATAACGATAAGAACTTTTCAGAATTTGATATGGTGATTAATAAACCTGTTCCCTATCAGCGATTTATTAAACATGTTGAAGAGGTCTATGCCCAAGAGTTCTTTGCCAATCAAGATGAGGTTGACTACTCTAGGTTGGATATTTTGATTGTTGAAGATGTTGAATTGAATCGAGAGTACGAAAAAGAGATGCTTGATAACTTCTTCTCTATTACTTGTGATACAGCCGAGAATGGGGCAATAGCCGTAGAGAAAGCCAAAAATAGAAACTATGATGCTATTTTAATGGACATGCGTATGCCTATAATGGATGGATTGGAAGCGACTCGAAAAATTAGAGAGTTTGATCAAAAAATTCCAATTATCTGCATGAGTGCCAATGTCTATAAAGAAGATAAACTAGCAGCCGAACTCTCTGGGATGAATGACTTTATTGAGAAGCCTTTAGAGAGAGCAGATATCGAGAGTAAACTGCTAAAACTTATTAATAATGAGTTTAATGTTGAGGTTGTTCGCGAGGTTAAAAAAGAGGTTAAAGAGATTAATACCTCGGTATTAGAGAGTGGTTTAGCCATGAAAGAGGTAGCCTTAAATCATCTAAAAAATAACTTTAATGATACGGTCTCTAATAAACTCTTTAAGAAAGCAATTATTAGTATTCGTGAGTATGCTCAAAGAATTGAACACAGTATTACCGAAAAAGATATTAAATCGTTGATTGAAGATTTTCATGCCCTTAAAGGGGTATTGTCGAATGTTGGGATTAAAGAACTTGCTACCGATGCAGGAGATTTACAAAAATTGGCAGAACAGGGAGACTTTATGGCAATTATAAAGTCTAAAGAGAAACTACTCGTGAGTGTTAAGAGGCTTGTAGATGAATCAAGTAAGGAGTAGGTGATGAAAGAGTTTGAAAGTTTTGAAAATACTGTTATTTTGAGTGTGGATGACGATGGATTTAATCAAGAGTTGGCATCTGCGATATTTGAGGAGTATGACACCATTCGGATGATACCTGCAGGTCATGGTAAAGAGGCATTGGCTATTTTGGAAGAAGAGCCAGTAGATTTGATTTTACTTGATCTTGTCATGCCTGAAATGGATGGATTTAAAACGCTGAAATATCTAAAAAAGAGTCTTGAATATCACCATATTCCCGTTATTGTTGTGACCTCTAAAGAGGATGAAAAACGTACCACTTATCAACTGGGTGCTAATGATTTTATCTCTAAACCTTACAGTCCTGAAGAGTTAAAATTAAGAGTTTTTAACCATCTTCGTGTTAAGAAATTTTCTGATTTACTCTATGATATTAAAGATGAGTCAAGCAATCAAGATGTCTCTTCAAGTCATAACCTTTGTCATCTGAAAGAGGCGATAGAGATTGCGATTGGGTCTCAAAAAAAGCTTTTAGCAAAATTGGGAAATATTGCTCATGATAATACTAAACACGATGAACATGCCTCTAAGAGAATGGGTGAGTATGCCAAAGTAATGGCACAACTTAATGGTTTAAACTCGAAAGAGGTTGATAATATCTACTATGCGATGTCTATTTATGATATAGGGTTGCTACGTGTTTCTAAAGAGTACCGTTCTAATAGTCAATCTAAAGAGTTTAAAGCCTATCCCGAATTGGGATTACATGTGCTGGATGACTTAGAAGAGACCACACTTATTAAAATGGCAAAAGAGGTGATAATCTCTCATCAAGAAAACTGGGATGGAAGTGGTTACCCAAATGGTCTAGCAGGTAAAGCAATTCCTCTGTATGCTCGAATTGCTTCAATTCTTAACTTTTATGATGAGTTGACCAGTTCACGGATTTATGCACCTGATATTGTAACCTCGGAAGATGCTTTGGATATTATTCAACGAGAGAAAGGTATCAAGTTTGATCCCAATATTTTAACGCTATTTGTAGAGAATTTTGAACTTTTCAGAGATATTAAGAATAGATGGAGTTAAGCGATGAAGGATATAAATAAAAAATACAATCTTTCCAAAGATGCCGTGCTTTTAATCGAAAAGGGGCATCATAAAATATATTGGGTGGGAACAACCTCTTCAGAAGCATTAAGAAGTAACATTTATCTTATTAAAGATAAAAAAGAGGGAATTATTATTGATTGTGGTAGCAGGGGTGAGTTTAAAGAGACCCTTAATCGTATCAAACAGGTTATGCCTCTTGCCTATGTTACCAAAGTTTTTGCCAACCATCAAGACCCTGATGTTACAGGAGCCATGGTTGACTGGTTAGAGTTAAATCCTAATATAGAGATTATCGCTTCACCAAATACACATACTTTGATTAAACACTATATGATGGATGGAAAAGAGTACAGATATTTCAATACCGAAAGAAACCCTTCGTTAACGCTTGATTCAGGTGCTGTGTTAGAGTTTATTCCTTCACCATTTATGCACTCACCTGGCTCGGTAGCTATTTATAATCGCTACACAAAAACTCTCTTCTCTGGAGACATTTGGGCAGCAATTAGTTTAGAATGGAAATTGATACTCGAAGATGATTTTTCTGAACATATTGAACATATGGATTTTTTTCATCAAGGTTATATTGCTTCAAATAAAGCAGCTAGGAACTTTTTAATTAATTTTAAAGAGAGAGATGTTAGCAATATTATGCCCCAACACGGAAGTGTTATTACGCAAGAGAATGTCAACAGTGCTTTTGTTTATCTGAAAAATTTAAAGTGTGGTATTGACCACTTTAAAGAGATTAGTGATGAAGAGTTGAAATTTATTGATACGTTGTAGTAGATTTTTACTTATCTTTCTTGGGCTAGAAAGCACCACGCTACACTATTTAAATATGTTGGCTAGTGTAGCGTGGTGCATTCCTGCCCACGAAATTTTGTTTATTGGCAAAAGTCCAACAACATTCCCTCTTTAACGGCTAAATAACTCTCTTCACCTACCATTCGCTTCAAAATTTCAAGACCAAAACAAAGAGCCGTCCCTGGCCCTCTTGATGTCATGATATTTCCATCGGTCACCACCATTTTATCTTCTCTATACCCTTCATGGTTAACCTCATCTTTAGCAAAAGGATAACATGTATAGTCACTGCCTAAAACCTCTGCTCTTTTAAGTGCCAATACTGAAGCACACATCGCCCCAACTACCTTGCCATCGCTGTAAAACTCTTTGATAAGCTCTTGAACTCTCTTATTATCTCTTAGAGTATATGCGTTGTTCCATCCACCAGCGAGTAGAATCATATCAAAATCTTCAGAGATTATATTTTTAAGTGCCGTATCTGCTTTGATAGTTATTCCATTGTCACCCACGATTAAATCAGTCCCTAGTTCGCCATCAACATAAGCGATACGAACTTCTGCACCTCCTCTGCGTAGTACATCTACTAAAGAGACCAACTCTACCTCTTCAAACCCTGCTGATATTGGGAGAAGTATATTTGCCATGTTTTATCCTTTTTTTGACTAAATTATAGCAAAACTTATATTCTTTTATATACAATATCAACCATTAATCAACACATCAGGAGACCCGATGAACGAACTGTTTCAATCCATCAACTTATTTTTTGAAAATGTCCTACTCTTTGATATTTTCTTTGGAGCCATAGAAGGCGCTAAATTGCCATTTATTGTGGCATGGCTTATTGTAGGTGGGGTTTATCTTACCGTTAAAATGGGGTTTGTTAACCTTAGGATGTTGGGTCACTCTTTCAATATTGTACGGGGAAAATACCACACCAAAGAGGACAAAGGTATTATTAGTCCATTTCAGTCTTTAGCAACAGCACTTTCGGCTACGGTGGGAATTGGTAATATTGCTGCGGTCTCAATCGCCATCTCGATTGGTGGAGCAGGGGCTGCTTTTTGGATGATTATGGCAGGTTTCTTAGGTATGACACTGAAGTTTACTGAAGTAACACTCTCGGTACAGCACAGAGAGTTTCTACCCGATGGTACCATTATGGGTGGAGGTATGGAGTATCTATCACGGGGTCTTGCCACCAAAGGTTGGACAAAAACAGGAAAATACTTGGCGATTTTATTTGCCTTTTTCTTGATGCTCGGAGCCATTGGTGCAGGTAACACCTTCCAAGTATCACAAGCTTTGACGATTATGCAGGGGCAAGTTCCTTTCTTTGAGACCTACCCTTATGCCTTTGGTATCTTGTTAGCAACGGTAACAGGTTTGGTAATTATTGGGGGAATTCGTCGTATTGCTCATGTGGCAGAAGCGATTGTTCCTTTTATGGTTCTCTTTTATCTGGTAATGGTTTTTTGGGTGTTGGGAACAAACTTTTCAGCCATTCCTTCTGCTTTTGCTCTTATTTTTAGCGAAGCTTTTAACCCCACAGCCGTAGCAGGGGGTATGTTTGGAGCCATGGCACAAGGTTTCCAAAGAGCAGTGTTTTCTAATGAAGCAGGGTTAGGTTCAGCAGGTGTTGCTCATGCTCCTGCACGGGTTAAATATCCTGTTCGTCAAGGTTTGGTTTCGTTATATGAACCATTTATTGATACCATTATTGTCTGTACCATGACAGCCTTAGTAATTATTATAACAGGTGTTTATACAGGTGGAACTCCTGAATTGCAAACCTTTATTGATGCCAAACAAGGAGCAGCATTAACCTCGGCAGCATTTGGTTCGGTGGTCTCTTGGTTCCCAACTGTTTTAGGTTTTGCTATCTTTATGTTTGCCTTCTCTACCATGATTTCATGGTCATACTATGGTGAGAGAGCGTGGGTTTATCTGTTTGGTATGAAAAGCTCAATTATTTTTAAACTTATCTTTTTAGCCTTTATTATCTTGGCAACCATTGTTGATACAGGAACCATGGTCGACTTTAGTTCCATTGTCTTTTTAGCTTTGGCAATCCCGAATATTTTTGGATTACTGATTCTATCAGGTGATGTTAAACGGGCATTGCAAGAGTATATGGCAAAGCTTAAATCTGGTGAACTAGATAGAGAGGCGATAAAAGAGCAGTAAAACGGCTATTATGATACCAAAGCTTTCACCCATGTCACAGTTTAATTTTATCTTCATGGTGGATATTGTACTCTTTTTTTGTCGCTTCTTGGCTATAATTACATCAACTTTTCAAATTAAATTCAAGGCAAAAAATGCAATCAAATTTTAGCACATTAGACTGGATGATATTCGCTTCATATTTTTTAGTTCTTATCTTAACTTCGGTAATTTTAAGTCAAACCAAGGTGAAAACCTCACGAGATTACTTTACAGGGGGCAATGCCATGCCGATATTGGCAGTTGCCATCTCTGTTTTGGCAACCTCTCAATCGGCAGCAACATTTTTGGGGGGACCTGAATACTCATTTGGCAAAGATTTAACCTTTTTAGGCTTTTACGCTTCAGCTTTTTTAGCAGTAATCTTTGTGGCAAAAGTTTTGGTTCCTAGATTTTACGCCATTAATGCCATAACCGTTTATGAGTATTTAGAGCATCGCTACGGCGAGACCTCTAAACGATATGCAGGGATTATGTTTTTAATAGGGCGGCTTTTTGCTAGTGGGGCAAGGCTTTATATTGGGGCATTGGCAATTTCTATGATACTTTTTTCGGATATATCAGCTCCTCATATTGCTATTTCGATAGGGACTTTAATGCTGGGTGCGTTAGCTTATACCTATTTTGGTGGGGTAAAGTCGGTTATTTTGTCGGATATTATTCAGGCAATAACCTATATTGGAGCAGGACTGGCTGTGCTTATTTATCTATATTATAGTCTTAATGCAGATTTTTCTACCATTGTGACAACGCTTAGTGACAATAATAAACTGACCTTGGTAGATTTCTCTTTTTCAGGAGGCTTTACAATATGGACACTGCTAACAGGGTGGTTTTTGCTTAATATCGCAGCGTACGGGCTTGACCAAGATATGACACAACGGGTGCTAACTTGTAAAAATAAAGACGAGGGGGCAAAGTCGCTTATCTACTCTATTATTTTTACCATTCCTGTGGCGATGCTGTTTCTGTTTATCGGTCTTTTGTTGTATCTGTTTTATATGCACCCAGAGTTTTCAGGACTTAAGGATGCATGTGTTGACCAGCAATATAACGGAGAAAAAATTACTATTTTTATGCTCTATATCTTAAATGAGATGCCCGAAGGATTACGAGGATTGGTTACCGTTGGGGCAATTGCTGCAGCGTTGTCTTCGACCAATTCGGTACTCTCGGCGATGGCTTCGGTAGCAGTAGAAGATATTTACCGACCGTGGTTAGCAAAAGAGGGAAAAGATGAAGCCCACTTCTTAAAAGTAAGTCGTGTGATGGTGGTAACCTTTGCCGTGCTACTTTGTGGTATGGCAATGGTCAGTTTTTATTGGCAACAGTACACCGAATTGCCTCTGCTTAATTTTGCTTTGGGTGTGATGGCGTTTGCATATGCTTCACTTTTAGGGGTCTATGGAGCCGCGATATTTACTGATAGAGGAAGTGAAAAAACCGTATTGTTCGCCTTGATTGGTGGATTTATGACGGTACTGATTTTACAACCTTATATTATCGGTTCAGTTATAGATATAAAGGTTGATTTTGCTGTTATGATGATTGTAGGAACAATGGTGTCATTTGGAATTATGATGATGGGGAAGAGTGAGAAGAGTGTTTTAAAAGTAGATTAGAGATTCTTTATGATGGGTGCTTAAAAAAGTACCCATCATTAGGCTATTTCCCCATAAAAACTTTAACTTTTAGTTTTGTACCGACTTGAATTCCAATTTTTAATCTTTTACCTTTAATCTTTTTAGATATTTTATAATCAATAATTCCATCGTTAACTTTTACCAATTTCCAGCCATGACCTCGGATATAGACATAGGCTTTTAAAGAGTCCTAATCCTTTATAATTATATATGCTATAATATCCAATATAACATAATTATAATTATGTAAAATAGATATTTTAGGAACTACAGTATGGAAAAAGCAATTATGTCCCACAATAGGCATTGGAAAAAGCAAAAATATCAAGAGCTTTTCCATCGAGATATTGCTCGTAAGCTAATTACACAGATAGATTATAAAGAGATAGAGGTATTGCAAGGGATTCGACGGTCAGGGAAATCTACAATTTTCAGATTGATAATTAATCATTTGATGGAAATTGTTAATCCTTGTTCTATTCTTTATATTAACTTTGATGACCCTTACTTCTCTGAACTTTGGAATGACTCTAAAAAGCTCTACTCACTGCTAGAGCTTTCTGAAAAAATCAATGGTATAAAACCCGACTATATCTTTTTTGATGAGATTCAAAATGTGGAGATGTGGGAGAAGTTTGTTAAAGCCATCTATGATAATGAAGTGGTTAAAAAAATTTATATTACAGGGTCTAACTCTTCACTTTTAAGCTCTGAGTATGCTGTGAGTCTCTCTGGCCGATACCTAAAGACCATTGTTTATCCATTGTCACTCAGAGAGATATATCAGATAGAGAAGATAGATAGCTACTTTGAACTGCTTGAGAATACCCCAAAGGTGTTAAATATTATAGATGATATGATGGAGTTTGGCTCTTTTGCAGAGGTTTATAAAAAACAAGATAGAGAGTATAAACGAGAGTTAATATTGAACTACTATGAGACAATAATTTTAAAAGATTGTGTTGCCAATCATGGATTGCGAGAGGTCAAGCAGTTTAAGGAGTTGACAAAATATCTTATTAGTAATGGAGCGTCACTTTATGGATATAGTACCATCTCTAAGGCATTGGGGATTAATGAAAACAGCATCAAAAACTACATTTATGCCTTAGAAGATAGTTACCTCTATCATGAACTTAAACAGTTTTCCTATTCGCTTAAAGGTCAGATTCGTTCTAAGAAAAAAGGCTACCTTATAGATAACAGCTTTTTAGGGAATATCTCTTTTAGGTTTGCAAGTAACAGAGGTAAACTTTTTGAGAATCTTGTCTATTCGGAGCTGTGTAAGGGTGGGGGGGAGCTATTTGTTTTTAATGATGGCTCTTTTGAGTGTGATTTTTTGCTTAAAAAAGAGAATAATCTTATAGCGATTCAAGTCTGTTATGAATTGCATAGTGGTAACAGAGATCGAGAGTTAAAAGGCTTGGTTGAGATAGAAAAAAAGTTTAAAGTTTCTAAAAAAGTGCTTGTGACTTATAATCAAGAGGAGATGGTCGAGGATATGGAGATTGTGCCATTTTGGAAGTATTTTTGGAAGTGATGATATTATCAAGATACCAAAGAGTAGTTTATGTTAAAATTCAAACTAAAAAAAGCATATGAAAAAAAGATATATAGGAATAATGTCAGGCACTAGCCTTGATGGGATAGATATAGCACTCTGTCAGATAGATGGTAAGGGTTGTGATTTAGAGGCTTCGCTTTCGATGCCTTTTGATAAAGGGTTAAAAGAGCAGATACTTTTGGTTATTGGTGGTACAACAACGCTTAAAGAGGTGGGGGAGATTGACCACTGTTTGGCTTTGGAGTTTGCTCGGGCTGTTAATCTTCTGCTTGAACAAGAAAATTTAGTATCAGAAGATATTGTGGCGATTGGTTCGCATGGGCAGACGCTTTGGCATGAACCTAATGGGGTCTATCCTTTTTCGATGCAGTTGGGGAATTCTAGTTTGTTGGCTGTAAATACGGGTATTGATGTGGTGGCTGATTTTAGGTCAAAAGATGTGGCGTTAGGAGGGCAGGGGGCTCCTTTTGCTCCTGCATTTCATGAAGCACTGTTTGGGCATATGCAGGGGTGTGCTGTGGTGAATATTGGAGGGATGGGAAATGTTACAATTTTTTCTTCCACATTAACAGGATATGATTCTGGCTGTGGAAATGTGTTAATGGACATGTGGATACAAGAGATAAAAGGTGAAGCGTATGATAGAGATGGTATTTGGGCAGAATCAGGCAGAGAACATCAGGCTTTATTGGATAGATTTTTATCAGATGACTACTTTAAATTAAATTATCCTAAAAGTACAGGAAGAGAATATTTTAATAAGAGTTTTTTAAGAAAATATTTAGAACCCTTTGATAAAATTAGAGATGAGGATATACAGGCGACACTTTTGGCACTGACCATTCACTCTATAGCAGATGAGATTAAAAAGTTTGATATACAAAAACTGTTGGTGTGTGGTGGTGGAGCAAGAAATGGCTATTTAATGAGAAAACTACAAGCCACACTGCTAGAGGTTGAGGTTACCTCTACTGACAGCTATGGGGTGAGTTCTGATGATATGGAAGCGATGATATTTGCGTGGTTTGCTTATAAGCGACTGCGAAATGAGACAATAAATTTAAAGACCGTAACAGGTGCAAAAAAGAATACAATTTTAGGAGGAATCTATGCATCCGATTGAAGCATGGGTGAACGAGTTAGGATATAGTGAATATAAGTTTGAGTTGGTAAGTGATGATGCGAGTTATCGAAAGTATTATAGATTGGTTTTAAAAGATAAAAGTTATGTGATTATGGACTCTTCGATGCAGGTCGAGAGTATCTACCCGTTTATTGATATTTCGGTTCGCTTACTTAAAGCCAAGGTACAGGTTCCCCGTGTTTATGCACAAAATTTAACCAAAGGGTATCTGTTATTAGAAGATTTGGGCAATACCTGTCTGTTAGATATACTTAGTGATATGAGTTATAAAATGCTCTATACCAAAGCGATTCATGAGATTTTAAAGATACAAAAAGCAGATACCGAAGGGTTAGAGCTTTATGATGGTGATTTTTTAATGTTTGAGATGGATTTAATGCAAGAGTGGTATCTTAATCAGCACTCATGGATAACATTGAATGAAGAAGAGGAAGCCTCTTTAAATGCCGTTTTAACACTGATTAAAGATGAGGTGATGTCTCAACCCCAAGGCTATTTTGTGCATCGTGATTTTCACTCACGAAATATTATGTTTGCAGGTCGTGGTAAGGCATCGGTTATTGATTATCAAGATGCACGAATTGGGGCATTAACCTATGATTTGGTCTCATTATTAAAAGATGTTTATGTAAAATTTGATAGAGAGAAGATGTTGGAGTTGGCACTGGAGTTTAAAGCGTTAAAAGGTGGGCTTAAAGAGGTGAGCAGTGCAGAGTTTATTCGTTGGTTTGACTTTATGGGAATACAGAGACACATTAAAATTTTGGGAATTTTTGCCCGTTTAAAGATTCGAGATGGCAAACCTGCTTATATTAATGACATCCCCATGACCTTGCTCTATATTCGAGAGACCATTGGGCTTTACCCTGAGTTAAAACCTTTGGGTAAAATTTTGGATAAGGTAAAATTGTGACAGTGATGATACTCTCGGCAGGGCTGGGGAAACGAATGCGACCACTTACCAATCATACGCCTAAGCCCCTGCTAGAGGTGGGGGGGAAACCGTTGATTGTTTGGCATATAGAAAGGTTACGAGATGCAGGATTTAGTAGTATTGTAATTAATGTTGCCTACTTGGGGCAGAAGATTATAGACTACCTTGGTGATGGTTCAAAATATGGGGTCAATATTATATTTTCAGATGAACAAGACGAGGGAGCCTTAGAGACAGCAGGGGGAATTTTTAAAGCCCTAGCGTTATTAAGCGAGACTTTTTTGGTAGTAAATGGGGATATTTGGACAGATTTTGTATATGATGCCAATTTTGAGTTAAATAATAATTTATTGGCTCATTTGGTGTTAATAGATAATCCCAAACACAATCTCAATGGGGATTTTTTGTTAGATGGAAGTTTAGAAAAGTATACATTTTCAGGTATTGGGTACTACTCAAAAGCGATGTTTGAGGAGTTAGCGTATGGTAAAAGGGCTTTGGCTCCTCTGCTTTTTAAAGCGATTGATGATAAACAGTTAAGTACAGAATATTTTGCTGGAGAGTGGTATGATATTGGAACTCCTGAACGATTGGAAAGTTTAGATAGAGAACTTTTGGGTAGGATATAAAATAAACTTATAACTTTTATCGAATTTTTACTTAAAATCGTGTTTTTTTCTATTCATTTTCTTAATAATCACGCTTATATCACATTTTTTGGACATTATTAACCTTTAGAAACAGAGGGAGTAGAAATAGTTATTAAAACTTATAAAGATTTTAAACTATTTCTAAATAATATACTATTTGGAGATGCGTTGAAGAGATTAAAGAATTTAGCAATTTTGTATGTTGAAAATGAGGAGGAAGTTTTAGAAAAATATCTACCATTTTTAGAAACACATTGCCAAAAACTCTATATCGCTTCAGAAGGTAAGGGTGCTTTTAAAATCTATCAGGATAAAAAGCCAGACATTGTTTTAATGGATCTTTTTATATCAAAATTTGATGGTATAACTTTGGCAAAGAAAATTCGAGACGAGGGTGATGATGTTACATTTCTGATTGCTTTAACCAATCATGCCGATCAAGAGACACTGCTTGAGATTGTAGATTTAGATTTTTCAAGCTATTTGGTAAAACCGATAGATAGTGTAGCACTGTTGAACGCTTTATTAAAAATATCTAAAGAGTTAGAGAGTGGTGAGATACTCTCTTTGGCATATGGTTGTAGTTGGGATAGTCAAAGTAGAAGACTTTTTTGGAATAATGAGTATATTGTTTTAACCAAAAGAGAACAGAAACTTTTTGAACTTTTTATTGATAAAAATGGTACAGCTTGTTCTAATGATGAGATATTTTTTTACGTTTGGGAAGATGATTTTGACAGAACCGTTACCAATGACTCCATACGAACATTGGTTAAAAATCTGCGTAAAAAAATTCCAAAAGAGTTAATAAAGAATCAGTATGGAGTTGGATACAAACTTACTTTTTAAATAAATCCACGTTTATTTTACTTTTTTTCGAGATTATTCATAAGTTTTAATAAAAATGGGGAAAAACAATGAATATTAAACAAGTAAAAGAGAAGTATGATGTAAAGTGTGGTTCTCAATGAAAAATCTAAAAGAGTTGACCATGCTTTATATTGATTTTGATAAAGTGTACACAGAAGAATATTTATCACTATTTAGTGGTTATTTTAAAAAGGTCTATTTTGCCTCTAGTGGTGATGATGGATATAGAATTTATAACGAAAAAAAGCCACAAATTATTGTGGTAGAACCACTGGTTTCTTCTGGTTTGTCTTTGATTAAAAAAGTAAGAGAAGAGGACAGTGAGGTAGATCTTTTAGCACTGACAGAGTATTCTAGTACCGAAATACTACGAGAGATGATTGATTTACATTTTTTATCTTACTTGGTGAAGCCTGTTGGTGTAGAGAGATTAGAAAGTACCTTTTTAAAGCTCTCAAATAGGGTTAGTCGTAGAGGAAGGGTACAGTTAGACCTCTACTTTCAGTGGGACACACGAAGTAAAACACTGCTCTATAAAGATGGAATTATTGCTTTAACCAAACGGGAATCAAAGTTATTTAATTTGCTGGTGACCAAAAAAGGAAATTTCTGTTCAGATAATGACATATTTTTTTATGTATGGAGTGATGATTTTAATAAGAGCATTAGTAACTCATCAATTCGTACATTAATTAAAAATTTGCGTCGAAAGCTTCCCAAGAGCTTGATTGAAAACAAATATGGCTTGGGTTACAGAATTATCGCTTAATTTTTTGTAGGTATCTAGCAACGGCATCTTCATCATTGCTATGTGGAAGAATAATAGATGCCTCTTGTTTAACGACCTCTAGGGCATTGCTAACAGCCACTGAGGTACCTGCAATTTTAAACATCTCTATATCATTTAAGCTGTCTCCAAATACGGTGGTGTTTTGTAAAGGAATATCAAGATACTCACTCACTTTGTGCAGGGCATGTGCTTTGTCTCCTAAGGGGTGGAGCAGGGTTAAAAAATAACAATTCATATATTTTTCAGGTGAAAGCTTTATCTCTATCTCTGAACCCATAATATTTTTAAGATGATTGCTTAAGGGGCGAAGTGTAGACTCCTCTCCCATATAAACAACTTTTAGGGTATCTTTAGCTCCCTCTATCTTTTTTTTATAAACAACACGTGGGTCATGTTTATAGCTGTTCTTAATAAGATAGGATTGAAATGCGTTCATTACAGGGGGGAGTGCAAACGTTTCACTTAGTGTTTTGTGGTCATTCAAAGAGATAACAAAAGGTAAGATACCAAATTTTTTTCCTTCATAAATCACTTGGTCGGTAGTGGCTTTACTAAGTGTTTTAATCGCTATTAGTTTTTTTTCAGAGGTTGCAACCATCGCACCATCTAGCAGTATTAGAGGGGCTTTTAGGGTTAATCCTTTAAAAAACTCTTGTGTTTTATTAAAGCTTCTAGCTGTTGCAACCGAAAGCAGGGTCTCTTCTGCCATTTGGTTCCATATCGCCTTGCTAAAAGGGGTAACGGTTTGGGTACTGTGTAAAAAAGTATGGTCAAGGTCGGTTATAAAGAGTTGTTTCACTGTTTTTTCTCGTCTGTTTTGCTATTTTTTTGTAATTATAGTAGAATTTTATAATGAATATATTGACACAAATACTTCTTCTGATGATTATGTTAGAGATTATCGAAGCAAACTTACAAAAAGCATCAACACTTGAACTGATGATAGAGAGACTCTATGGTTATTACAAATCCTCTATTTTTCTATTTTTTTTAGTACATCCTACTTTCTACTTTGTTCTGTTTGTGAGCATCTATACCGAAGTATTAAATTTTTATATGGTTGCCATTTTGGTGATTAAAATTTTTGATATATTTTTTAAGATAGAGATGATAAAGCAACGTTTTATTTATCAGAAGATGGATGCCGAGTTGGCACAGATGTTAGAGATAAAAATGGCACCGTGGATGTCACTTTTAGGCATACTAATGTATTTTCCTCTCTTGGCAATGGCACTTTTTTCATAAGATAATGAAAATTTAACTGAAAAGTGATTATAATGTCAAAACTACGATGTTAAATCATTAAAAAACTACAAAATCCCCATATAGCTTTCAAGAGGACCTATGAGCGAACAACAGCAAAAAAAACAGTACAATAAGAAAAAAAATAGCAACAATAGAACCCATATTCCTGTTGAAGGATATAAGGTAGAAGAGTTACAATCTAAACCATTAGAGGTATTGATTGAAATTGCACTTAAAGTTAAGGTAGAGAACCCAAATGAGTTCAAGAGAAAAGATCTTATATTTGAAATTTTAAAATCACAAGTAAAACAGGGTGGATTTATCCTTTTTACAGGTATTTTAGAGGTGATGAATGATGGATATGGTTTCTTACGTTCAGAAGATGGAAGCTTTGCCAACTCTGGCAATGATACCTATGTTAGTGGTACGCAAATTAAAAGATTTGCATTAAGAAATGGTGATATTGTAACAGGTCAAGTTAGGCAACCTAAAGACCAAGAGAAATATTACGCACTGCTTAAGATCGAAGCGATTAACTATCTCCCACCAGAAGAGTCAAAGAAAAGACCACTTTTTGATAATCTTACCCCTTTGTATGCTACCGAGAGACTTAAACTAGAGTACAATCCACTTAAATTAACAGGTCGTGTTCTTGATCTGTTTACACCGATTGGTAAGGGGCAAAGAGCCTTGGTTGTAGCACCTCCACGAACAGGTAAAACAGAACTTTTAAAAGAGTTGGCACATGGAATTAGCCACAACTCTCCAGACGTTTCATTAATGGTTTTATTGGTAGACGAGCGACCAGAAGAGGTGACAGATATGCAACGTTCGGTTAAAGGTGAAGTTTATAGTTCAACATTTGACCTTCCTGCACAAAATCATGTGCGTACAGCCGAGATAGTAATTGAAAAAGCCAAAAGACGGGTCGAGAGTGGTAAAGATGTGGTTATTTTACTGGATTCGATTACACGATTGGCACGAGCCTACAATACGGTTACTCCAAGTTCAGGAAAAGTGCTTTCTGGTGGTGTTGATGCCAATGCCTTACATAAACCAAAACGATTTTTTGGGGCGGCTAGGAACATTGAAGAGGGGGGAAGCTTAACGATTGTGGCCACAGCCCTTATTGAAACAGGTAGCCGTATGGATGAGGTTATATTCGAGGAGTTTAAAGGAACAGGTAACTCTGAGGTGGTTTTAAATCGTCATGTGGCAGATAGAAGAATCTATCCTGCGATTGATGTTAGCAAATCAGGAACACGAAAAGAGGAGCTTATGATGGAACCTGAAACGCTTCAAAAAGTCTGGGCAATTAGAAATGCTATGCAGAATATGGAAGATGTTGAAGGTCTGAAATTTTTATTCTCTAAAATAACCAAGACCAAAAATAATGATGAGTTTTTGGCAATCATGAACAATTCGTAAGGATTTTTAATGAAAATAGGCGTTTTTGACTCTGGAGCAGGAGGCTTAAGCGTTGTTAAATCTCTTCTTGCTCATAACTTTTTTGATGAAGTTATCTATTATGGGGACACAGCTCGTGTTCCTTATGGTCCTAAAGATAAAAATACCATTATCCGTTACTCACTTGAAGCTTTAGAGTTTTTTAATAACTTTGATATTGATTTACTCATTACTGCTTGTAATACGGTTAGTGCTTATGCTTTGTCCGAGATGAATGCACAGAGTAATTATCCTGTTTTTGGGGTAATTGATTCGGGTGTTATGGCATTAGAGAATCGTCAGCTTAATAAAGAGGATGCGATACTTATTATTGCAACACGTGCCACCATTACTTCTAAGCGTTATGAAGATGCCCTTGAAAAGTTGGGGTACTTTAATATTACAGCGCTACAGACAGGACTTTTTGTTCCATTGGTAGAAGAGGGTATTTTTGAGGGTGAAATTTTAGATGCTACCATGAGACACTACTTCTTACCCATAGAGCAACCCAAAGCGATTATTCTGGGGTGTACTCATTTTCCACTGATTGCAAATTCTATACAAAACTACTTTGATAATTCACCACTATTAATACACTCAGGTGAAGCGATTGTGGAGTATTTAGAAGCAAGGTATGATTTAACGGTTAAAAATAAAAAGACAGAATTAAAAATATTTGCATCGGATAATGTAGTAGGATTACGAAAAATTGCTAAAATGTGGTTAAATAACTAATCAATTATAATTATATTTTATGGTATCATATATAAATTATTTATAGGATTTATGGGGATGTTGATTTTTTATAGGTTGATTGTTTGGTCTTTCGTTTTGCTTTCATTGGTTATTTTTTACCTTTTTAATACCACGTTGGGGCATCAAAATATTAAAGATTATTTGGGTGATTATCTAACCAACAAAACATCCAATCATATTAAAGTTTCTTCTCTAAATTTTAATCAATACCCACATATTTTTGCCACCATCAAGCTCAATCACACTGCAACCGTGGAACTCTTAGGGGAGATTAATGGAGAAGATATTGATATAGATTACCACGTTAAAGGGAGAAGCTTAAAGGTTAATCGTCTGTTAATTAATGATAAGATAGATGTTACAGGTCACATGAAAGGTAATTTACGTGATATGCAGGTGAAGGGGAAAGGGGAGTTATTTGGTGGTTTTGGAACCTATACTTTTAGAAATTTCCCTAGAAAGGTAGAAGATGTTCAGGTAAATTTTAAAGGGGTAGAGAGCCATAAGATTTTTGAATTTTTTCATAAAAAGCCAATAATTTTAGGACGTGCCAATATTGATGCCAACTTTAGTCATTTGAGCAAACATGATAAGGTAGGGAGTTTCTCTTATAGTGTAAAAAAAGGAACCATTCATGGATTGCCTATACAGCTAAAGAACAGTGTAGCAATAGATGGGGTAAAACATAACTTTTTTGTAGATATAAACAGTTCGGTAGGAAGACTAAAGCTAGAAGAGGGGAGTTTTCATCAATCAAAGAAATTGGGTAAAGCAAACTATACTTTAAAGATAAAAGATTTAGCACTTCTAAAAAAATATACAAAAAAAGAGTATCAGGGTTCTTTGCATAGCCACGGAGAGGTAATTTATGATAATGGGTTTATTGTTAAAGGCAAAAGCCAAGATTTTGGAGGAGAGATAGATTTTATCTATAAAAATGGTAATATTGATGCCAATTTACACGCTGTCTCTTTGGTTAAACTCTTAAAACGTTTCGAGTATCCAACTCTTTTAGACGCAAAGATAGAGGGGCATATCAGCTATAACTTTAATCAAAAAAGTATGATTATTAATACCGATTTAAAAGAGACACGTTTCACTCGAACTCAAATGACAGATATGCTTTTTAGTGCATCGGGAATAGATATACTTAAAGAGCGATTTGACAAGAGTAGCTTTCACGGGGGCTATCAAAATAATCAACTCTTAGCCGACTTAAAAATAGACAATGGAACCAGTCATCTATTTCTGACAAAAATTAAGATGAATTCAAAGACAAACTCAGTAGATTCATATTTTGAACTAATCATGCAAGGGGAACAGTTTGAAGGTGAAATCTATGGAACCCTAGAGCATCCAAGAGTAAAATTGGATATGAAAAAGCTAATGAAGTATCAGATAGAGAAAAAAATTGGCTCATTTCTTGAAAAAGAGAAAACTCAAAACTTAAAAAATCAGATAAACAATATTGATTTAGAGAGCATAAAAGAGAAGATTAAAGCGATAGATATTGACGAAGTTAAAGAGGGGGCTAAATCTCTTTTGAAGAGTTTTTTTTAGCTTATTTAGAAGTAGTTTTATTATGGTAAAATATGAAAGTTATTGTCAAGTTTCACCACGTTGTACCATTTCAAAAGCAATATTTTGAAACATATCTGGTAAAATCTTACATATTTTAGGCTTACTTACGAAACCAACTTTGAACTGCACAAAAAAGAGTTC
>DCAF01000032.1:0-10517 GCA_002311915.1 Sulfurovum sp. UBA1140
TTTCTTAATCCTAGCATTAACTAAAACATTCTTCAACCACTCTAAGCCATACTTAAAAATACTCTTTATTCTAAGTAGTTAACCCATATTATTTTCATTTGGAATCGGCGACTTCAGTCCTGAATAAGCGAGGCTAAAGCCATCGTTTCCAAGCTTTTTGAATTTAATTTGGGATAGGTACTTATCAAAGACCTTACTGAAAACTAAAGGCTATCTATCTACAAAATAGTTGGCTATTCTCTCTTCAAGCCAATACTCTGGTTTGAAGAGTCCTCCACCTACAAAACCAACATGTCCCCCATGCTCATAAACTTCTAACTCTACACTATTTGAAACATTGTCCTCTTTGGTGGGTAGAATTTTGTGGTTCATAAATGGGTCATCTAGGGCATGAATAATGAGCGTTGGGATTTTAATATCTTTAAGATACTGCTTGGCACTTGAGCGATTATAATACTCTTGGGCAGAGGCAAAACCATTAATGGGGGCAGTGTATTTCTCATCGAACTCTTTAATGGTTTTAATCTTTTTTACGGCTTTTTTATCTATATTTAGGTGTGAAGCCATCTCAAACTGATCATATTTTTGCAGAAGGGTTATCTTAAGGGCTTTAAGTAGATGCCACTGATAAATTTTAGCAAAACCTTGGTTGATAACTTTGGCTGAAATATCCAACTGCATGGGAGCAGAGACGGATACTCCTGCCTTTAAAGGGGTATTTTTACCCTCTTCACCTAAAAGTTTTAGAAGTACATTCCCACCAATAGAGTATCCAATGGCATAGAGAGGGTTGTTGGGGTAGTTCTTTGCTAAATGGGCAATCCATGCTTTGGCATCGGCTGTGTCTCCACTGTGATAGGCACGGGGCAGAAGGTTCTCTTTGCCTGAACAGCCTCGAAAGTGCATTAGTACCGAGGCAAATCCTTTTTTCTCTAATGCTCTCATGACACCTTGAATATAGGGGGAGTTAAAGGAACCTGCCAAACCATGAAACAGCGTTACAATAGGACGATTGTCGATGGGTTGGTTTTGGTACCAAAAAGATTCCAAAAAATCTCCATCATTCAGTTCAAATCGTTCTACTTTAACAGAAGGAACACTCTGTTTACGAAACAGTGGGGCAAAAAGGGTCTGTAGGTGTCTGTTTCGCAATCCAATGGTAGGTTTAAACATTAATCAGGTGTCCACGTTTTAAATTTAATCTGTTCGGGGAATGCTTCTGCCTTTAAAATAGATTTTCCTTTGAGAATTCGTAGGCACTCTTGAATCCCTTCACTAATGCTTGGGTGTGGGTGCACTGTTTTCATAATATCATTTAGACGGGTGTTGTTGTTCATAATGGTTGCAATAAAAATAATTGAAACGGCTGATTGTAATCCTGCTGACCTCATGCCTAAAATGAGGGGATTATCTTCGTTGCTTACAATAATTTTAAAGAACCCATCGGTCTCTCGCATGGCAATGGCTCGTGAGATAATAGAGTGATGATAGGTAATCACTTTATAGGAGATATTTTGAGCTTTACACTCTTTTTCATTAAGACCAATAATCGAAATTTCGGGTTTAAAAAACATAATGGTTGAGATATTATCGTAGCTTAGTGGAAAAGAGATTTTAGACTCTATCGCTTTGGCTGCAAATCGCCCTTCCATCTCGGCAATATTGACCAGTGCCATGCTCCCTGATATGTCACCCACGGCATAAATATGATTATCGGCTCGACACTCACTATCAAGTTTAAGAATACCTCGCTTATTTAGCTCTACGTTGGTGTTCTCTAAACCCAACTCCTGGGTATTTGGAACCCTTCCAATTGAGACTAAAATAACATCTACAGCAATCACTTTGGTATGTCCATCGGCATAGTCTAAAATAATATCGGTGTGGTTATCTTCGTATCTTATCTCTCTTAGGGTCGCTTCATGATGAATGACACCAATCTCTACAAGTTTTTTATTTACATAGTCACTGACATCATCATCTTCAAAAGGGATAACCCGTTGTTGAGAATCTAGCAGATGTACTTGTGTCTGTCCAAAGTTGGCAAAGATGGTTGCAAATTCACACCCCACAACCCCTGCACCAACAATTAATATTCGTTTGGGAAATTTTTTGAGTGCAAAAATATGGTCAGAGTTAATAATTTTCTTTCCATCAATCTTAAGTAGAGGATGCTCCCTAGGTGTTGAACCTGTTGCAATAATAAAGTTATCAGCCTCAACCTCAACGGTCTCTTTTTTGGCTTTTTCAACCACCACGGCATGAGTATTTTTAAATTTTGCCCACCCTTTAATAAGGGTGATACTCTTGGTACTGTTGGGCTTTCGTGAAAAGGTTTCTATTTGTGAAAGCAGTTGATACTGTTTCTCTTTGGCTGCTTCACAGACCCTATTTTTGACCTCGGTATAGTTTACGTGAATTCCTGAAACCCGATAACCTCTGTCGGTTCTTTTGGCTGTGGCATAGTTCGTAGAGAACTCCCACAAGGTTTTAGAGGTTAATGCCCCATTCATAATTCCAACCCCACCAAGATGACCACCTTCGACAATAACCACATGGTTACCAAAATCATAAGAACGCATTGCTGCTGCAAATCCAGCAGGACCTGAACCAATTACACAGACATCATATTTTAATGTTTTCATAATATATATTACCTCATATTATTTATATTTTATTTTATAATTCTATTGCTAAATTGTGTTAGAATAGAGTATTCGTATTAAATTATTATTAACTTTACTTATTAATATAATAATATCAGGTTTTTGTTGAGTGGTTGCTTCTTTTACTACACCTTCACCATCTTCCGACGCATATACGCAATCTTGCTCTGCAACGGCAAATCTTTAGGGCAGTGGTCTTCACAAGCAAGTAAACTCATACAACCAAAAATCCCCTCGTCATCGCCGATAATCTCGTAAAAATCCTCATCGGTTCGCTCATCGTGTGGGTCGATGGAAAATCTTGCCACACGGTTAAGCCCCACTGCACCCACAAAATCTTTTCTCATAATGGCAGTAGAACAACTTGCCACACACAAGCCACACTCGATACATCTGTCAAGTTCAAAGACCTCATCAGATACTTCAGGCTCTATTCTCTTCTCTATTTTGGATATATCGGTCTTCTCTTTAGAGACAATCCANNTTGGTTTTTCTGTTTGTACTCTGCTTGTAACTCATAGGGCATTAGTTTCTCTTGAAGTTCATATCTGTCACCTCTATGTGCTTCTATTATTTTATCAACCTCATCTTGTCGTATTTGACTAAGTGGATGTTCTAAAATAAACCCTTTTCGTCCATACCCTCTAAATGCAGGGGGAATCTCCATTTTCATAATGTCAAGCTCTTCATATTCAAGGGTAGGTTCCCCATCATCCTCATTTTTCCAATAACTAAGGGTTCGATTGAGCCAATTCTCATCATCTCGTTTTAGATAATCCTCTCTAAAGTGTGCTCCTCGACTCTCGGTTCTGTCTCTTGCCCCTTTGGCAACACACAATGCAACTTTAAGCATCATTGGTACTTTGTACGCCTCTTCAAGTTCAGGGTTAAGCAGTCGGCACTTATTGGCAACGCTGATATTTTTTGTTTTTTGAAGCAGAATTTTTAGCTCATCAACTGCCTCTTCTAAATCTTTACCATTTCTAAAAATACCCACTTTATCTTGCATAATAATACGCATTTTGTCTTTAATGTCATAAATTTTTTCTTTGCCATTCAAAGCTAAAATTCCTAAAATATAGTTGTCTTGTTTGGTTAGCTCCTCTTGAACCATCTTGGTATCAATGGCAATATCGGTCTCTTGACAGAAATCAGCAAAATAATTCCCCACAATCATACCTGCTACAACCGCCTCACTCACAGAATTACCACCCAATCGGTTAAATCCATGCATGTCCCAACACGCTGCCTCTCCACACGAGAATAGCCCTTTGACATTAATACTCTGCCCTTGTGGAGTGGTTCTAATTCCCCCCATTGAGTAGTGTTGCATCGGAAGCACTGGCATCCAACCTTTCTTTCCTTCATCTGCTGGGTCTATGCCATTAAAGGTCTTACTAATATCTTGAACATCTCGTAGGTTCTTCTCGATATGTTCACGACCCAAAATCGAAATATCAAGCCATAGGTGGTCACCATACGGTGATTTGACCCCTTTACCTTTTTTGATATGCTCCAACATACGCCGACTCACCACATCTCGACTGGCTAAATCTTTCTTTTCAGGCTCATAATCGGGCATAAAACGGTATCCATCTTTATCTCGTAGAACTCCACCATCACCTCGACACCCCTCGGTCAGCAAAATCCCCGAAGGTACCATTGGTGTAGGGTGAAACTGAATCGCTTCCATATTGCCCATATACGCCCCAGCATTCAAGGCAATGGCATGTCCTGTCCCTTTACATATGGTGGCATTGGTTGATTGTTTATAGATTCGACCATATCCCCCTGTAGCAATCATGGTTCCTTTGGCTACATAGGCAACCAATCCACCTTTTTTAAGGTCGCGTACAATTGCTCCAAAACATTGACCCTCTTTCATAATCAAAGAGATGGCTTCTTTTTTATCTTCAATCACCACTCCTCGTCTCATCGCCTCATTGGTTACAGCATGGAGCATGGTGTGACCTGTCGCATCGGCAGTGTAGCAGGTTCGCCACTTTTGGGTTCCTCCGAAATCTCGTGCATTAATCAGACCATGTGCTTCATCTTTTTCGGTAATGGTGGTTCGCTCTGCATTAATAACAACAGCTCTTTTTCCCCGTTGTACACGGTTCCACGGCACACCCCACGAAGCCAATTCACGAATCGCTTTGGGTGCAGTGGCCACAAACATTCGTGCTACCTCTTGGTCGCAACCCCAGTCGCTCCCTTTAACGGTATCGCTAAAGTGAATATCTTCGTTGTCTCCTTCACCCATAATGCTGTTTCCTAAACTCGCCTGCATGCCCCCTTGAGCGGCCGCGGAGTGTGAGCGTTTAACTGGAATTAGACTTATAACTATGGTATCTAACCCCTTATCACTTGTAGCAATAGCTGAACGAAGCCCTGCAAGTCCACCACCAATAATTAGTGCATCTGTATATTTAATTTTCATTTTTCACCTCTACTTGTGGAGTGTATTTTTCTCCATAATTAGCTTGATGTTCGGCACCTATTTTCATATATGCAATAAGAGTCGCCACACCTAGAGTCAACATAACCCCACTCAAAATCCATTTTGCTTTTTTTAGCTTTGCTCTGCTCTCTTTTGCATTTCCATTCTCAAACCAACCCCACTTAACACTTAGTCTATATAACCCAATTGCACCATGAAACTCAACAGCAACCAGTAATAAAATATAGAGTGTCCACATCATATCGCTATAGACTCTGTCAGCAGAGGCAAATGGTCCAATATTTCCAGAATTTGTTAACATAATATAGAGGTGAACAGAACCCAAAAAGAAGAGTGCAAAACCTGTAACTACCTGCACAATCCAGAGCTTTGTATCACCATGATTCATTAAATCTGAATGGGTCTTTAGACGAAGTGCCTCTCTGTATGAGATTGGAAATTTTCGCATAGCTAAAAAAGCATGAAAAACAAAAACCAAAGCAACAATGGCAATGGAAATAAAGACAGGAACACTGCTCCCCCCCTCAAATATAAAACTAAGCTCAAATGCTTTTGTAACGCTATACATAAAATCTTTGCTAATAAGTATGGTGGAGACAAATAACATATGAAAAATCATAAAAATGGCTAAAAATAGCCCTGTAGCACTCTGTAGAAAATCCAGCCTAGCTGGAATTCTACTTTTGCGTTTCTGCATAGTTTTGCCTGTTAAGCTCTCTACTATATGCTCTTGAGACATAAAAATCCTTTTTAATTGTTTAATAAATATTTAATATACATCTATCTACGCTAGAATTATACTTATAATAATCATAATTTTTAATGAATGTTATTAAATATATTTCAAGTACGAGGCTAAAGGCTCTAGGCTGTAAAATAATGGGATAATAATACGGTATAATTTTATAAAATAAGATATAGGAGCCACCAATGATGATGGATGGGAAAAAAGAGCTCAGTAGTGAACAACACACACTTTATATAGAGAGCATTCCAGAAGAGAAAAAAGTTATTGATAAAGAGAAGAATATTTATAAAATAATTCCAAAACATAGACGTTATCGGGTCTATTTGGGTAAGTTTTTTGAACTTAAAAAAGGGTTGCATTCGGTCTTTAATGGTCTACGAGAAGCTTCAAGTAAAGATTATCTGGAGTTAATGATTAATTCTGGTGGAGGATTGGTTAATGAAGGTCAACAATTTTATAATTTGATACAAGAGAAGTTTTATAAACGTACTGTTTCGTACCTAGATAACAAAGGGTACAGTATGGGTGCATTGCTCTTTTGTATGGCAGATAAACGGGTAATTTATGCCTATTCTGACTTGATGTTTCATACCTACTCTCATGGTTCACGCGGTAAGGGTGGCGAGGTTAAGACCCATGTAGAGCATACCTCTAAAAAATTAGAGCAGTTCTTTTATGACCTTATTGTTAAGCAGGGGTTTTTGAGTGATGAGGAGTTTGAACAGATGATTATTGGTCAAGATTATTGGATGGATGCCAAAGAGCTTTGTAAACGGGGCATTGCCACCCATGTAATTATCGAAGGTGAAGAGATTACTGCCAAAGAGTATTTAAAAAAGCTTAAAGAGGCAAAAAAGAGTAAAAAAGCGAAGTAAATTTTATGCTCTATAAAAAAGCTTTACTCTGCACTCTTTTAATTAGTTCTGTTACAGCCAGTGATCCTACAAGTTATGGTTGGAATATCCCCAATACTCCTTTAAATATTGGTGGATATATTGATGCTACCTATGAGAGTAAACGAGAAGATGAGTTTATGTTTAATGATATTGCTCTACTCTTTTCTGCTCATAAAAACCATTTTGATCTGTTGGGTGAAGTGGAGATTTCAGATCTTACGTTAGATGGAAAGAGTAATGGTAGTCGCGATATAGAGATTATTTTAGAGCGATTACAAGTTAGTTATGCTTTAGAGAATGAACAGATATTAACGGTTGGACGATTTAACTCCTCTGTTGGATATTGGAATCAAGCACCCATTAATATCTTGCAAGATACGACGACCAAACCAAATATTGTTAAAAATATTTTTCCTAAAGCGACTACTGGAGTGATGTATCAAAAGGGTATTGGTGATGAAGATAGTTTAACTTTAGCCCTGCAATATAACCGTGATATTGGTAGTCATGATGAGAGTATTGTGGTAGATAGACACATGGCTATAGCCTATTACGGAGTAAGTAGTGATGAGCTTTCATGGCGTTTATCAGCAGGGTCTTATAGAGAGTTTAGAGGTGATAATTCACGATACTTGGGAGTAGGAACACAATACGATAGTGATGAGTTTGCTCTACAAGGTGAATTTTTTATTCAAAAACATGACCATGGTTTAAGTATCCCTTACAGTGGGTATCTTCAATCGGTTTGGCACTTTACAGATAAACACGACAGTGTATTACGTTTAGAGCGATATAAAGATGAATTTTTAGATGTGAGTGAAATTATTTTTTTGCTGGGTTATGTTTATAGACCTTGGGAAAGATTTGCTTTAAAAGGAGAGTATATTTATCACTCTAAGCTACCTCTAAATCGTTTTGTCTACTCTTTTTCAGTGATGTTCTAATGTTGAGAACACTTCTTCTTATTTTACTGCTTGGTCGATTACTCATAAGCGAAGAGATTATAGTTATAGGTGATAAAAATTTCCCTAAAGAGACGTTAACTATCCAAGAGATTAGAGCCGTATTTTTAGATAAAAAACGCTTTTTCATAGGAGAGAAAAAAGTGTTGGTAATGAACTACAAGTTTCATCATCCTCTTCGCAACTGTTTTGAAAAAAATATTTTAAAAAAGAGTCAACGAAGTCTGGAACGGTATTGGGCAAAAGCTTATTATCAAGGGAAACAACCACCCAAAATTATTAAATCAATACCAATGCTTTTAGGTTACATTGAAAATGTTCATCCCTCGATTGGATACAGTGACGTTAATGCTACGTTTGGAAAAGAGATTAAAATTCTTTATAAAGGGGAGTGTTTATAGCTAATTTTGCCCATGAAATAAAATTTAAACTTGGAGTATATTGATGATAACATTGTGGAGACAACTCTCGGATACCTATAGAATTTTAATTTTTATGCTCTTTTTAATAGTCCTTATTCAATTGAGTAACCTTTTTTATATTTGGAAATTTGAATCAAAGGTGCTATTAGAGAGAGAACGAGAGAGCCTTGAGTATCAGCTTGATGTTGATGCTAAATTGCTACAGAGTCATCTTAAAAGCCTAAAAAAAGAGTTGGAATTTTTATCTACACTAGAAGTTCTAGATGATTTATTGGTTAATGATATGGATAAACGAATAGGCATACTTTTAGAAAAAAAATCTAAAGATTTAGCAGAAGGAACCATTCTTTTAGCCATGAGAGATAAAAAAATGGTTGCTTCTTCGGTAGAGCATTATAAAAAAGAGGAGTTTTTACTGTTTAAAGTCTCTGTTTATGCCTCGTTTGATAAACATCAACAGATAGGAGACCTGCACCTTTTATACCCTTTTACGAATCTTATGCAACTTAATATAGAGAATCCAAACCAACAGCTATGGCTTAAACCTCCTTTTTTTAAAGAGGGTTTTGATGTACCTAAAATTAAAGATAGTATTGTTGTTTCACAGAGACTTACAGGTGCTTTAGAGGGGTGGGAGTTGTATCTCTCTTACGAAGAGAAGTATGCTTTAAATATTATAAAGGAGATTGAGAGCATTCTTCTTTTTGGGTCTCTATTTTCACTCTTTTCACTGCTGTTGGTCATCTCGATACTCTATAGAAAACAGATTGATATTTTGCATTATACCCAAGAAATTTTGGAGTTGAAACGCACTTTTCTCTCAACCATGTCTCATGAGTTGCGTACACCTTTGGGGTCGATTTTGAACCTAACGCAACATCTTATGATAAGCCCTAAGATAGGTGATGGCGACGTAGATATGCTTAAACGTATAGAGAACTCTTCGGAACATCTGCTCTCGATGATTAATAATCTTTTACAACTCTCTAAATTGGAGTCTCGCACCATGATTGTACAGAAAGAGTCTGTTGATATTTCTATGGTTATTGAAGAGATGATAGAGATGGTTGAACCCTTGATTGATGAAAAAAATTTACAGTTAGAAAAACAGTTATTGGACAAAGAGAAAATCATTATAACCGATATACACCTCTTTAAGCAGATTGTTATGAACTTGCTTTCTAATGCGATAAAATTTACCCATAAAGGGGCTATTGTAATTGAACTAAAAGAGCAAAATGGTATTTTTGAATTTACGGTAATAGATACGGGAATAGGAATAGATAAAAACAAACAAAAAGGTCTGTTTTCTGAATTTTATCAAGCCCATATGGGTGGTAAAGAGATAAAGCACAGTACAGGCTTAGGTTTGGCTTTGAGCCAAAAGGTGGCAGAGCTTATTCATGGAAAAATTAAAATTGAGAGTGAAGGAGTGGGTAAAGGGGTTAAAGCGACTTTTAGTTTTTTGTCGCTTTAATCCTAAATCCAACGCCTCTAACGGTTTGAATTATGCCAGAAGCTGACCCCAACTTTTTACGAAGATTCTTAATATGGGCATCAACCAAATTACTAGAACGAAATGAATTAAAATCACGATTTAGATACTCATTAATCTGATAACGGGTTAGAATCACATTGTTATTAAGCAGTAGAAACTCTAAGAGTTCAAACTCTTTTTTAGAGAGTTTAACTATTTGATTATCTACAACTATCTCACGAATCGAAAGATTAACACTAAGGTTATCAATAATAATTTGTGACTGCTTCTGTCTACTTTCACGACGAAGAAGAACGCGAACTCTTGCAAGAAGCTCAATATTGGAAAAAGGTTTTTCCATATAATCATCTGCACCAGCATCAAGGGCTTCTACCTTTTCCATCGCTTCCCCTTTTGATGAGAGCAGTAACACAGGTGTGGTGTCTGAGTAGCATTGTCGTTGCTCTTTTAAAAACTCTACCCCACTTCCATCGGGGAGCATCCAGTCAAGAATCATTAAATCATAAGTCTGTTTCTCTAAAATAGTATTTGCCTCTTCTAAGTTATAGGCTGTATAGACATCAAAGTGGGCTTCTGTTAGTAGTTTTTTGAGCCCAAAAACAAGCTCTTGGTTGTCATCGATGATTAATATATGCATCTCTTTTCCTAATATATAACTTTAACTTTTTATATGGTATTCAAAAATTCATAATAGATTCATAAACATCTCTCATAATATGAAAAATTAACTCATAAGGAGTCATGAATGAAACGACATAATAAGTTAGCTGAATATAGTCTATCTAGTCTATTGCTTTGCCTTATTTTAACAGGTTGTAGTGGAGATTCTTCAGAAACAACCAGTGATGAAACACCATCTCTATC
>DCAF01000032.1:10718-17859 GCA_002311915.1 Sulfurovum sp. UBA1140
AGAGAGTAACGGTAATACAAACAGCCCAGTTATAACGCTCCCCATATTTTATAAAGCCGATGCAGGAAGACTTCTTGGCTCTCAATGTGCACAGTGTCATGGTACCAATGGGGTCTCTGTAAATGAGTGGGACAGTATCGCTGGAAAAAGTGACTTAGCCGATGAGATTTTTGAAGACGATGAGCCAATTATGTCTGCCCAAGCCCATGGATATACCAGTGAAGAAGTTACGCTTATTGGTAACTGGTTAAGAACACTTAGTAAAAATGATGATTAGGAGAGAAAAAATGAAAACAATACATTTAAATTCAAGACGAGATTTTATGAAATTTGTAGGAGTTAGCTCTCTGTTTGCTATAACTCCCACTGTAGCAAACTCTGCGACCATACCTCATATTGTGGTGGTTGGTGGTGGATTTGCAGGAGCAACCTGTGCAAAATACTTAAAGATGTGGGGAGGAGCCAGTATTGATGTTACCATCATAGAAGCGAACTCAACTTATGTCTCCCCGATACTTAGTAACTTGGTACTTAATGGACAGAAGAGAACGTCTGACTTATCATTCACTTACGGAACCCTAAGCAGTAAGTATGGCATTAATATGATTCATAGTACCGTAAACAGTGTAGATAAAATCACTCAAACGCTTAGTTTAGCTAATGGAAATCGTGTGAAGTATGACAAGTTGGTCTTGGCTTCAGGTATAGACTTTATAAAGATAAATGATTATGACATCACGAAAGTACCTCATGCATGGAAAGCAGGAGAGCAGACCAATATATTAAAAGCACAAATTGATGCCATGGTTGATGGGGATACTTTTACCATGACCATTCCATCTGCACCCTATCGTTGTCCTCCTGGACCATACGAGAGAGCCTGTGTGGTGGCTGACTATTTGAAAAACAAAAAAGGGTACAAAAATTGTAAAGTGGTTGTGTTGGATGCCAATACCAATATTATAGTAGAAGCCGATGCCTTTGGTGCTAAATTTGCAGAGTATGGTGTAGAGTATCGACCAAGTACCACCGTAACAGCTGTTGATGACACTGCTAAAACGGTTACCTTTACAGAAGATGGTACATCAAAAAGTTTAAGCTCAACCGTTTTAAATGTGATACCAAATCAAAAAGCAGCTTCTATTGTTTTTACAACAGGTGTAAATTCTGGAAATTGGGCTCCGATTAATCCATTGAGCTATGAGTCGGTATTGACCAGTGGTATTTATATTATTGGTGACTCTCAAGCCACAGGACAACCCAAAGCTGGACATATTGCAAACTCTGAAGCCAAAGTGTGTGCTGATGCGATTTTAAGAACTTTAAGTGGTGTGGCACTCTATCCTTCACCTAAAACCAACTCAGCTTGTTATAGTCCAACTTCGGCAACAGAAGCCTCTTGGTTAACAGGTGTCTATAAATATGACGCTACGACCCAAACCATGGTTGCTTCAAATTTAGCAGCGGGACACTCAGAAGTTGCAAACTATAAAAAGATGTTCTTATGGTCAGGGAATCTGTTTGCTGATACGTTTGCCTAAAACAGTATAAATTTTAGACTATTCTCTATTTTTTAAACTTATGTCTACAAAAGAGTATTTTTAGTGTGAACTACCTCTCGACTCTCCCCTTTGGCTAACTCCATCACTTGCCACGGTAAGCCTTGGGTATTAAGCTCGTCCATAAATGGGTCGGGGTCGAACTCTTCTATATTAAAGACCCCTTTGCCTTGCCATATTCCTTTAAGTATTAATTTTGCACCAATCATGGCAGGAACTCCTGTGGTGTAGCTAACCCCTTGGCTCATGACTTCAGCATAACACTTTTCGTGGTCACTGATTTGGTAGATATAAATGGTTCGCTCTTTACCATCTTTAATCCCTTTGGCAAAAATTCCAATATTGGTTTTGCCTGTGGTTCGGTTTCCTAAAGAGGCAGGGTCAGGAAGTAGGGTGGCTAAAAACTCCATGGGTACAATCTTTTGACCCTTATGCTCAACCTCTTTAATGCCCAACATGCCCACATTTTCTAAACACTTCATATGGGTAAGGTAGCTCTCTCCGAAGGTCATAAAGAATCGAATTCGTTTTAATCCTTTAATGTGTTTGACCAGACTCTCCATCTCTTCATGATAGAGCAGATAGGAGTCTTTGGCTCCTATCTCGGGGTAGTCCCACACCTGTTTAATTTCCATCGGCTCGGTCTCTATCCAAACGCCATTTTCCCAATAACGCCCTTTAGCACTTACTTCACGTAGGTTAATTTCGGGGTTGAAGTTGGTGGCAAATGCGTATCCGTGATCACCTGCATTACAATCTAAAATATCAATGGTATGAATCTCATCAAAATAGTGTTTTTGGGCATATGCACAAAACAGATTGGTTACCCCTGGGTCAAACCCTGAACCCAACAAGCCCATAATATTAGCATCTTTAAACTGCTCATCTCTTGCCCACTGCTCTTTGTACTCAAATTTGGCTGTATTGGGGTGTTCGTAGTTGGCAGTATCTAAATAGTCGATACCACACTGGCTACATGCATCCATAATGGTCAAATCTTGATAGGGCAGTGCTACATTAATTACAATGTCGGGTTTTATTTTATTAAACAGTACCAATATATCCGCCACACTGTCAGCATCAATGGTTTCGGTTCGTAGGCTAACACCTGTTTTAGCCAAAACATTCTTGGCAATGGTATCACACTTAGAAACTGTTCGACTTGCTAAGGTAATTTCACCAAAGCTTTTAACATTCATAGCACATTTAAATGCAACAACATTTCCAACGCCACCTGCACCGATAATTAGGGTTTTTTTTGACATAGAGTCTCCTTTGAATAATTTTTGAATTTTAGCACAAATAGTAGGTTGAAACCATAAAAATAAAAACAATAGAGAGTAGGATTTAAAGAAATAATACTATAATCTTTTTTAAAAATTAAAGGTCTTTATTTGGAAGATACATTAACATCACTTAGTACATGGGGTTATTTAGCCTTGGCATTTTTCTCGTTTGGGGGTTCACTCGTGGTCGTAGCAGCGGCTGGGGTTCTTTCGTATATGGGAGAGATGAACCTTTTAATCTCACTTGCGATTGCCACCATATTTAACTATATTGGAGACATGTTCCTTTTTTACTTGGGGCGTTATCATAAAGAGGATATTAAACCCTATTTTGAAAAGCACAAACGTAAAGTTGCACTCTCGACACTTATACTGCGTAAATATGGAGTCTTGGCAATATTTATACAGAAATTTCTTTACGGTATAAAAACACTTATTCCCATTTCGATGGCACTATCACGATACGACTTTAAAAAATTTGGATTGTATAATTTGTTGGCTTCACCATTTTTTGTGGCAGTTATTATGTTTAGTGCCTACTTTTCGGGCGAGACGATTAAAGCTCTGTTTGAATCATTTAAAGAGTACCCTTGGGTTCCATTTTTAATACTCTTTTCGATTGTTGGAGCCACTTGGTACGCTATGGAACACTTTACGAAGAGGAGACGATAATGAACTACCCACCCATAATACTGATACGTCACGGAGAGACCCAATGGAATATTGAAGGGCGTTATCAAGGTCAAAAAGATTCACCCTTAACTAAAAAAGGCAGAGAACAATCTCGATTAAACGCTTTAAAATTGGCTAAAAAGATAAAAAACCTTGATGAGGTCTCTTTTTTCTCTTCTCCATTGGGCAGAGCTAAAGCTTCGGCGTTGATTATTTGTCAGACACTGGGGATTGCAGAAGAGAGGATTGTTTTTAGAAAAGAGATTGCTGAATTTGATTATGGTATCTTTGAAGGGGAGCTTAAATCGTTTTGCCAAATCACCTATGCCACAGAGTTTAAAGCCCGAGAAGCTGATAAGTGGTATTATGAAATAGAGGGTGGGGAGTCTTACGAGTTAGTAACCCAGCGACTAAAATGCTGGTTGGCAACCCTAGACCCAACAAAAACGGCAGTAATTATTGCCCATGAGATGATAAATCGTGCTTTACGAGGACTCTATCAGGGGTTACCTCATGAGCAGACACTAACATTAAGACAAGCCAACGATGTGGTTTTACTGCTTCAAAATCGTGAAGAGTTTCTACTCACTTAAAGCTCCTATACGCAAGAATCTTGTGACTTTTAATATTAAGTAAATAATAATTTGGGTATAATGTCCACTTAAACACTGCTAACAAAAAATCACAATACTTACAAGGAATCTTGCTTTTGGCTACCAAAGATATTAATAAAAATTTAGATGAAATTTTTACAAAATGTAAAAAAGGGGATGTTCTTACCTTTGAGAACCTCGCAAAAGAGTTTGAAAAACAACCAACACTTGTACAATCAAGAAGAATTTTAAAATTATCACAAAAGCATAATTTTAATGTTTTATCTTCATCTGAATACTCTAAGTTTCTTTTTGAAAAAGAGAGAAAAAGAATTGAACTGGCAAGAAGAAACAGTCAAAAAGAGGATAGGGAAGATTTTGACTTTTTAAAAGAGAAAGAGCTTTTAGAGTGGAGTCGTTCGGACAGTCCTGTACGAATGTATCTGCGTGAGATGGGTAAAATACCCCTGCTTACCAAAGAGGAAGAGATTTTTCTAAGCCGTGAAATTGAGGGTGGTGAAGATATTATTTTAGATGCCATCTGTTCGGTTCCCTATCTTATTGATTATATTCTTAACTATAAAGAGCCTCTACTTAATCGTGAACGACGGGTTAAAGAGCTTTTTAAAAGTTTTGAAGATGAGAAAGAGACCACCGATAATGATAAGTCATTAGAAGAGACAACTACCAATGGTAGCGAAGTAAAAAAAGAGGAAAAACCTGCTAAAAAAGGGATTGACAAACGGGTTAAACAGGTGGTTGACAGTTTTAGAGCACTCTTAAAAGCTAAAAAAGATTGGTTAAAAAGTCGTGAAGAGTTAGATATTCTGCTTGAGATAGAAGATAATGTCGAAAAAAGAATGCATGAGAATATGAAAGTTGCCTTTAAAAAACAGCTTCTTAAACTCTCGCTTATTGACCTTGGACCTACCTCTAAACTGATTAATGAGTTGGTTAAAGCGATGGAGACTGCACTTAAAAGTGATGATGGTTTTGACAAAGAGTTAAAACGATTAGAGTATAAACTCCCACTTTTTAATGATACTTTGAAGATTAACCACCAAAAGATACTTGATAATATTCTTGATATGGATAAAGAGGACATTACCGATTCAGTTCCAGAGACGACCATGGTAAGTACCTATGTTGAAATCAAGAAACTTTTTGAAACCAAAGAGGCAAGTAAAGATAGCTTTAATCTTGACCCTGATAAACTAGAAGAGATTTTAGGTCAAATTCGTCGTGGTAAGAAGAAGAGTGAAAAAGCCAAAACACGTATGGCAAAATCAAACCTTCGATTGGTTGTCTCTATTGCCAAGCGTTATACCAACCGTGGTTTACCATTTCTTGACTTGATTCAAGAGGGTAATATTGGTCTAATGAAAGCTGTTGATAAGTTTGAGTATCAAAAAGGGTACAAGTTTTCAACCTATGCCACATGGTGGATTCGTCAAGCTATTTCACGTGCCATTGCTGACCAAGCCCGTACCATTAGAATCCCCATTCACATGATTGAGACGATTAATCGTATTAATAAAATTATTCGTAAAAATCTTCAAGAATCGGGCAAAGAGCCCGATTTAGATACCATTGCTAGAGAGGTCGGATTGTCGGTTGATAAGGTTAAAAATGTAATTAAGATTACCAAAGAACCAGTCAGTTTAGAGACTCCTGTGGGCGATGAGGATGATGGACGATTTGGTGACTTTATTGAAGATAAAACAACCATTAGCCCTTCGGATGCAGTTCTGAAAGATGATTTAAACAATCAGATAGATGAAGTCCTTGATCAACTTAATGAACGAGAAAAAGCGGTTATTAGAATGCGTTTTGGACTGCTAAGTGATGAGAGTGATCGAACACTTGAAGAGATTGGTAAAGAGTTGAGCGTAACTAGGGAGCGTGTAAGACAGATAGAGTCTTCTGCTATTAAAAAGTTAAAACACCCTAGAGTAGGGCGTAAGCTTAAGAACTATATCGAAGGTTAATAGATAACCTTCGCAGAAGAGGCTTAAAGTGCCTCTTCATCCTCTTCACCTGTTCGGATACGAATGGTTCTTTCAATATCTGTTACAAATATTTTTCCATCACCAATCTTACCTGTGTGGGCTGCTTTTTTAATGGCATCAATGGCAAGATTTAGAAACTCTTCTCCACTGACGACAATCTCTATTTTAACTTTAGGAATAAACTCAACCACATACTCAGCCCCTCGATAAAGCTCTGAGTGTCCTTGTTGTCGTCCATAACCTTTAACTTCAGAGATGGTCATTCCCTCTATTCCTGCTTCTACTAACGCATCTTTAATATCTTCTAGTTTAAATGGTTTAATGATGGCTTCTATTCTTTTCATGATTTAATCCTCTTTTTTATTTCGGCTACAAAAATTCCCTATATGGTTCGTTTAAACTCTAGATAAGCTTCCATACCACACTCAATGGCATCTATTCCTTCTAACTGTTCATCATCATCTGCTCTAAGTACAAAAATTTTATTGATTAAAAAGATTGTAATAAAAGAGATAGGAAAGACAATAGTCCCAACCACAATTATACCTTTAAGTTGTGTTAATATACTTACATCCGAGACAAATATACCTACGGCGAGTGTTCCCCAAATACCATTGATTAAGTGAACCGATAATGCACCCACGGGGTCATCCATTTTTAGTTTATCAAAGAGTGGTACTGCCCAAACAACCAACGCTCCACCAATGGCACCAATTAAAATAGGTGTGTAAATATCATACTGGTCAGGTCCTGCTGTTACTGCTACTAATCCACCCAAAGCACCATTCAAAATCATGGTAATATCAAACTTTTTATAACGGAAATAGGTGAGTAACCACCCCACAATTGCACCTGAAAGCCCTGCTGTATTGGTGTTCATAATGGTTAGTGCCACAACATCTGCGTTCTCTTTAGAAGAGATAGCACCCACAGAACCACCATTAAAGCCAAACCACCCAATCCATAGTAAAAAGGTCATTGCAAAGATTGCAAAAAAGGTGTCGATGACGTAAGTCATCTCC
>DCAF01000032.1:17925-32762 GCA_002311915.1 Sulfurovum sp. UBA1140
ATCTCCTTGAAGTTTAATATAAATAAGATAATAGTAGACGAAAAATATTAAAGCAATAGAGAATTGATTAAAAAAAGTGTTTAAAATATAACCATATAAAAAGAGAAGAGAAAAAGGGTGATGAATATTTAAGCAGTAAAAAACCACCCTCAATCAAGAGAGCAGTTTTAAAGGTGAATTGTTACTTTTAGTTAACAGCCACTTCTACCATTGTACCTTCCCAGATACCATGTTTAGTACAGTAACCATGGGCTACAAGCTTCAATTTTTTTCCTGTTGGAATAATTGTAAATGTAGTTGTGTTGTGTGCTTTGGTGTTACCAAGTGTACCAGGAATATATGATGCTTGTGCCAATTTTGTCTCACCATTAAAAAGTGTTACTGATTCGATATAGTGATCAAAATCATCAGGGTGAGTATATTCGTTACCCATTTTAACAGTCACTTCAAATGGCTCACCAGCTGTTGCAGTATCAGCACAGTGAATAAACGGAGAGTGTCTATCAATAAGATCTTTCTTTGCTTCTCTGTCTACTTCGCTAATGTCTACGTATTTATTAATTTTTGGCATTTAATTTCCTTTTATTTGTTTTACTAATGCAAGTATAGCATAAATTATTTTAAATAGGAGAAAAATTATCTGATTTGATTTTTATTTTAAGGTTGTGTGTAATTCTTCTCCCCATTCGCTCAAAACCTTTCTATCTTCAGCACTAAGTTTTGCCTCTTCATGTAACCAAAGGTAATCGGGTAGGGGCATACGAACCAGTAGAGATTTTGGGAGTTTATCCATAACTTTAAACTGCTTCTCTTTGACATAACCTTTCCATTCTGAAAAGTTGACCACTTTTCTTCCATTTTTTACATGGGTTTTTGTGTACCAAGAGAGGGGAACAACTTTAGAGTACCAAGGGTAGATAAGCGAGTTTGAATGACAGTCGTAACAGGCACGTTTTAGAATGCTCATTACTTTTGGGGGGGCATCTATTTCGTTGTTGGTTGTAGAGGTGAGTGTGGCAGGAACATCCATGCGTATAAACTGTATGGCAATAAGGGGGATAAATATCCCTAAGAGTAGTTTTTTCATGGGATAGTATATCGTTTTGTTTCTTATGCTATAATCACCAAAAAACAATCGAGGTAAATATGGTGCCATTTCAAACATTTAAAATAGATAATTTAGAGCAGTTTCCTAAAGATTTAGAAATACTATTAACAGAGCAATTAAAACGAATCGACACCCTTACAGAGAGTGATGACGAGACCTATGAAGGGGTACTTAAACCACTTCAAGATTTAGATGAAGAGCTTGGTAACTTTTTTACACCTCTATCACACTTAAACAGTGTTAACAACTCTTCAGAAACACAAAAAGCTTATGAAGCAACCTTGCCACAGCTCTCTATGTTTCAGAGTAAGGTTGCCCAAAATGAGAAGCTATTTCAAAAGATAAAAAAGATAGAGTCTAAAAATAGTGAAGCGAGTCGTGTTATTGAACATAATATTAGAGATTTTGTGCTTTCGGGGGCAGAGCTTCCAATGGAGCAGAAAAAAGAGTTGGAAGTGATTAATCTAAAACTTAGTGAACTCTCAAATAACTTCTCTCAAAATCTGCTGGATGCCACCAATGAGTATGAGCTGATTATTAAAGATAAAAAAGATGTACTGGGTATACCAGAGAGCGATTTGGCTTTGGCAAAAAGTGAATTAGATGGAGAGACCATTTATAAATTTACCCTGCAAGTTCCAAGCTATCTTGCCTACATGACCTATGGGGTTAATCGTACTTATCGTGAAGAGCTTTACAAAGCCTACTCATCAAGAGCTCCTCAAAATACTGAACTAATTGATCAAATATTAGAACTTCGACATCAAGAGGCAAATCTGTTAGGGTTTGAAAATTATGCAACCTATTCATTAGCCACTAAAGATGCTCCTTCGACTGATGCCGTTACCAATTTTTTAGAAGAGTTAGCAAAATTGGGACGACCTCAGGCGATAAATGAATTAAATGAGTTAAAAGGTTTTGCCAAAGAGTTGGATGGAATTGAAGATTTTCAAAGTTTTGATATGGGGTATTACTCTGAAAAACTCAAAAAACAGAAGTTTAATTTTGATGACAGTATGACCAAACCCTATTTTGAACAATCTAATGTTTTAAAAGGGTTATTAACCGTAGTTTCAGAGCTGTTTGATGTTGAGTTTAAAACAGTTACCCCTTTGGTTTGGCATGAAAAAGTTAAAACATTTGACATCTATAAAGATGGTGTATTGTCGGGTCGTATCTACTTTGACCTCGAAGCTCGAAAAGAGAAACGTGGTGGAGCATGGATGCATGACTGGGAGACCCATTTTGTAGATAGCAATGGTGAAAAACACCTGCCCTCTGCTTTTATTGTTTGTAACTTTTCTCCTTCGACTGATGAGCAACCAAGCCTACTGCGTCATGATGATGTGGTGACTCTTTTTCATGAGATGGGTCATGGGATTCACCACTTATTTGGAACTTGTAACGAGCGTTCGGTATCGGGGATTAATGGTGTAGCATGGGATGTGGTAGAGTTTCCTTCACAATTTTTAGAAAACTTTGCTTATGAAAAAGCGATACTAAAACGCTTTGCACTTCATCATAAGACAGCTAAACCAATGAGTGATGAGCTGTTAGATAAAATAAAAGAGACCAAAAATTATCAAGCCTCTTTGGGTATTTTACGTCAAGTTGAGTTCTCGCTATTTGACTTTAATCTGCATAAAAAACTTTATAAAGGGGATGAGGTTCAGAAGTTACTTGATGGTATTAGAGCGTCAACATCACTGCTTAAAACACCTGAATATAACAAATTCCAAAATGGTTTTGCACATATCTTCTCTGGGGGATATTCAGCAGGATACTACAGCTATAAGTGGGCAGAAGTGTTAAGTGCTGATGCTTTTTTTGCGTGTCTTGACAAAGATGGAAGCTTTAATAAAAGTAAAGCCAAAGGGTATCAAACCTTTATACTTAACAGAGGTGGGTCAGAAGATATGAGCAACCTTTATAAACAGTGGCTAGGACATCATGCCGAGATTAAGAGTCTTTTAAAACTCTATGGAATTAATTCTTAATTAAAGGAATCGGAAGGCTTTGCCTCCGTTTTTCGGGCGTAAACGCTCCGTCTCCTAGGTAGTGTTGCTTTTTTTAATAACTACCGACTACTAATTTCATACATTTTAACTACTTTGTTCATATTTTCAAGAAGAGGAATATTAATAGCTATGGCTTTTTTAAGTCCTGCTTCTGAAACATCTGCTTTGATAATAATCTCTTTGTATTCGCTCCAAAGTTTTTGAACCTTATGAAGTTGTTCTTTAATCTCTTCGTCTTTACTCGCTTGAATTCCTAACGTGGCATCACCATTTATCAATGCTGTTAAGGTTTTATTAAAGAGTTCACCTGTATTCTTTAAGTTTTCGATATAAATTTTGGCATCGGCAAGATTGGCAATTTCGATTAGCTCTTTGGTTAGGGTTGTGCTGATTTTCTTTTGTTCCTCTTTAGACTCAGTAAATCCTTTTCCTTTTGAAATATCGGTATTGGCAATAATATCTTGATACTGATTCCAAAGGGCTTGAACATTTACCAGCCTAGAAGCAATCTCGGGGTCTTGAAGCGCCTTACGGTTATTCATTAAGTTTTCCAAAGTTGTTTTAAAGAGTTCACCCCCGTTTTTAAGGCTTTGGGTATTGGCATTTGAGTGCAGACGGTTAGCAATCAACAGTAACTCTTTGGTCATTTTTTGTGTTAACATACGCTGTCTACCTGCAAGGTTAAGGGTTTTTGCCATTTGAGGATCCATTTTAGAGATACTGTTCTCTTCATACATCTCAACAACAATATTTATCTGTTTTAAGAGGGGTAAGTTTTCTTTATCAATCGCTTGAAGTGTTAGTTTTTCTGTTTTTCCCATTGCCACAAGGTCAACATGCTCTTTAAATGATTTCCAAAGCTTGGTTACAATTTTAAGGTGTGTTAAAATCTCTTTATTTTGAGTTTTTGGCAATTTTAAATTGGCATCACCATTAATTAACCCTTTGAGTATCTTATCAAAAAGAGTAATTGTCTCTTGAAGATTTTTACGATTATCTTTGACCTCGATACCTTTTGCAATTAATAGAGCCTCTTTGCTCATTTTTTGTGTTAACATTCTCTGTTGACCTGCCAGATTAATTACCATTGCATCTTGTTGCCCTGTCTGTTGTTCCACTCCACTTTTTGTGTCAAACTTCTTACTCTCAGCCTGTGCTGTCATACTCAAACAAAATCCCAATACCATTACAGAAAATACTTTTTTCATCTTTATCTTTATCCTATTTAAAAATACTCGAATTATAGCGTTTTGATGAGTAAAAAAAGTATAAAACAGATTTAAAAACAGAAACAACGTGTTAATTTTGTTATAATATAGCAAAAATAGATAACTTCAGAAAGAAAAAAATGAACCTACTATACCCCGTAAAAGTAAAAAATAGTTTTATATTTAACCCCACCAGTCGAGATTTTATTGTTGATGAGATACCTCTCTATGAATTTTCAGGAGAGGGAGAGCATTTGGTATTACATGTTCGTAAAAAAGATATGACCACATGGGAGATGATAACGGCTTTAGCAAAATATTTAAAAATAAAACAGCGTGATATTGGTTATGCTGGATTAAAAGATAAACACGCCATGACCATGCAGTATGTGTCACTGTTGGCAAAAGATAACGAAGAGAAGTTAAAAGGGTTTAATCACGATAAGATTAAAATACTGGGAACTTATAGACACAACAACAAGATACGATTGGGGCATCTTAAAGGTAATCACTTTAAAGTTCGTCTAAAAAAGGTATTGGGGGTTCAAAAAGATAAGCTTGATTCTGTACTAAAATGGGTCAAAAAAAATGGTGTGCCAAACTATTTTGGAAATCAACGCTTTGGAACCAATGGTAACAACTGGGAAGAGGGAAAAGCCATTATCGAGGGAACTTTAAAAATGAGAGACAGAAAAACACGTACGTTTCTACTTAATGCGTATCAATCTTACCTTTTTAATGCTTGGCTCTCTAAACGAATTGAGCTTTCAATGCTGTTGGATGCTTTTTCTGAAGCAGATTCCGAGAGGGTATTTAATCTACCTGAGGGAAGCTTGAAAGGGACAAAAGAACAACCACATTTCTTTAAGATTTTAGAGGGGGATTTAATGATGCACTATCCTTTCGGACGGGTGTTTGAATTAGAGTCACTAGAAGAAGAGGCAAGACGTTTTAGTGAGTTTGATATTGCTCCCTCTGGATTGTTGGCTGGAAAACGGGTGAGTAGAACCACCAAAACTTCTGAACTGATAGAGAAAAATTATGATAAAGAGGTAGGAGAGAATGGTGCGAGACGATACGCTTGGATAAAAGTAACCGACATAAAGAAAACCTATGTAGAAGAGAAAGCCCACTATGAGTTAGAGTTTACCCTTCCTAAAGGCTCTTATGCCACGAATGTGTTGGATCTGTTACGTGGAGAGGCTCTGTAATAGACTTTTTGTAAAATGGCTTTGGAAACGGCGAGTTTACTCCCGAATAACGGAGGCAGAGCCTTCCGATTCCTACAGTCCCAACTCTTTAAGAGTATATCTCATCACAGCACCATCATCATCAGCAAAGAAAACATCTCCATTTTTGCCAAAGGTTATTCCCTCTTGGGCAAACTTGGGAAGTTTCACTTTTTTAATAATTTTTTTTTGTTTTAAGTCATAAATATAAAGTTTGTCTTTTTTATCACTAACAATATAAAGTTTGTTGTCTTTATACTCCATACCTGCTGAATCAATAATTCCATGATGAATGGTTTCGACTACTTTGGCGTAGTTGTTTCCACATTTTACCACCAGAATTTTGGCATCTTCTTTGTTCTCTTTGCTCTGAATGGTTAAATAGTAGAGTTCTCCCACTTTGGCAATACCCTCTATCCCTGCTTTTTTATTCAGTTTAAACTGTTTACCTTTTAACTTTTGATAATTAATTTTTGGTTCCAAGCGTGGAATGGTAATCAATGCCCCTTTTTCAACAGCAAAGAGAATCTGCTTCTCTTCACAAACGACTCCTTCTAAATCATAATCACCCAGTTTATGCCGAGAGAGTATTTTACCGTTAGGACTTATCTCATAAAAACTCCCTTCATCGTTGGCGACTATAAGAGTGTCTGTATTTTGACAATAAGATATGCCCGAGGCTTCTGGAATAGACGCGATGGTATGTTTTTCTAATTTTGATTTTCCTCCATATATCAGTACAGTTAAAAGTATCGGTATTATAATGGTTATTTTAAGATTCATGATGCTTCTCCATTTTTTCTAAATCAACACCATAGAGTGTTTTAAATTCAAGTAGAGCATCTTCTAAAAACTCTACCACAGCTTCTTCGGGTTTCTCTCCTACCATTGGTTCTAATAGTGCTACATCTTTATAGCCCAAAAAATAGACGGTAGGTGTTCCATTGGGTGGAATTAATCCTTCAGGAAGTTTCTCGCCAAGATAGACTTTTTTAAAGGTAAAGTAGCGATTTATTAACCTTGCAGGTTTTTCAAGCTTCATGGTATTTTCTAATATATCACATGACGGGCAGTGTGGTTGTGTTATAAAAAGGATGGTGATTTTCTTTGGTATCTCCTCTTTTTTTATCTTTTCTACGGTTGTTTTAGCTGATTTCGAGAGCTTTTCACTGCTCTCTTCAGTTGAGGTACAGCTGATAAACAGCAGTGGCAAAGCCAATAATAACAGGTACTTTTTTAATAACATGAATTCCCCTTCTCTTCTTAATAAAGTTTTTTAAAACTCAAAGCCTCCACCTGCACCTTTATTCATACTTGAATAGACTGCATGAACATAGGCATCACGAAGTTGACAGCTATGAACCTTAGAACAGAGCAGACAACTTGTAACCTGCTGTTCTTGTTGACAAGCTTGAAGCTCTTTTAGTTTTAGTTGAAGTTTTAGTTCCCACTCATCTAGAGCAATCTCTTCCATAACTATTGAGCTATTCCATAAGCAACACGAAGTGCCTCAATTTCACTTTTAGAACCAAAAAAGCAAGGTGAGGTATCATGAGGGTGTGCAGGAACCAGTTCAAGCAGTCTCATACCTTGATGGTTAATAGCCTCGCCACCTGCTTGTTCATACATTAGTGCAAAAGGAATCACCTCGAAGAGTTGTCTTAGTTTTCCATTGGGCTTATCACTGGTTGCAGGGTACGAAAAGAGTCCCCCACCTTTGAGCATGATTTGATGCAAATCAGGTACCATTCCACCCGAGTATCGTAAACGATACCCCTCGTTAAAGAGCTTGTCTATAAATGCTTTGTGGGTGCTTGACCAATTTTGCTGTGTTCCACCCGAAGCATTTAGTTTACCTTTTTCATTCATAAAAATTTCACCAACAGCTTTAAATTCACTGCCTACTGCTCGATACAACATTGGTTTACCCTCTTTTGTAGCAATAACCAACTCAATACGGGGACCATAAACGACATAAGCAGAAGCAACCAAGTTTTTACCCTCTAACTCACCTTCGTAGATTCCAAAAATAGACCCCACCGATAGGTTAACATCCACCAAGCTTGAACCATCAAGTGGGTCATAACAGACGGTATATTTTCCTGTGGTAGAGAGTTCTAAAACACCCTCTTTCTCTTCGCTTACCAACGCTTTAACACTGGCAACATTAGCAAATGCTTTTTCGATAATAAGGTCAGATTGAACATCAAGCTTTAGTTGCTCTTCACCCGATGAATTTTCACCATCACTGTAACCCAAATCTTCTGTTTTAATGGCGTTGTCTATCTCAAAAGCAACTGCTTTTATGGTCTCAAATATCTTTCTCATGATTCTCCTTATACGCTCTTTGCGTTCTTCTCTATCCAACCAATAATCTCATTGGTATCATTTAAGTTGAGTATCGCTATATGCTTTGGAATGTTGTAATCTGACAGATTAACTGAATCATCAACGGCAATCGCCTCTGAACAATCTAAATAACTCTCATCTATTTCATCTCTAAAAATAGAAATTCTTGGCAAAGGAAGTGTCTTTAATCCCTCTACTAACAGTATATCAAAATGGTCAAATATCTTAATAATATCTTTTAACTCTTTGTGTCGTTTAGAAAAATAGGTGGTACGGCTAGGAGAGGTCACGACCACCTCTGCCCCTGTTTGTGAAAATTTATAGCTATCTTTTCCTTCAATATCAAAAATTGCCTTATCTTTAGGGTCATTCTTAATAATAGCAACCTCTTGGGTCTGTATCAAAACTTTTGAAATTTTTTCAACCAGTGTGGTTTTACCACTACCTGAAGGTCCTGTAAATGCAACTGCTACTCTTTTCATATGTTTCCTATGATGATTAATTTAATTATGGATTATACATCAAACTTTATTGAACTTGTGTTAAAATGTTTTCAATTCTTTAGCAATCGAAGGTCTATTTAAATGTATAAAAAACTGTTACTATTATCAACAATATTCATCATTGGTGGGTGTTCATTAAAAGAGAACTCCAACATTGCACAGCTCTTTAAAAAAGATGATATTTATCATATTAGTCTGCTTAATACACAAAAAGCTCAACTTATCGCCTCTTTAGAGACCAAAGCACTCTTAACAGCCACCTATCTGAATCCTGTATATGAGCATGATAAGGGTCGAAATTTCTCGATGGATGTTTCAGATGGGGAGTATTTTTTTATTGGGGTATTTATTAGTGGTAGTAAAAAACATCACTTTAATGCCAAGGGCTACTCGTTAACCTTAAATGGAGCCAAAGCTATTGAGGTTAAAAAACTAAAAAAAGATGACCCACTTAGATATGAGATGCCCATGGTAGACAACTGGAGTACCTACTACCGAGTAAAATTTCCCATGAGTGACCTTAAAACTTTTAACCTTATTTTCGAAAGCGATCGGTTTGGGAAGGATAAGCTAACATTTGTAAAAGAGGAGAAAGTTTCGTTTTAATTCCCAGTTGATTCATATAAACCACATAGTTGGTCAACACTTTTTTACCATACTCTTTGGACTCTTCAAAATCTATAAGCTCCATGCTTAAGTAGGGTTCATATTTTCCTGTTTTAAACAGATGCTTACTTCTAATACTACGCCGTGTAAATCCAATTCCTCCATTATACGCATACGCAACAAAAAGTGGATGATAGAGGTATTTATTTAGATAATTTAAGTGTTGATTCGCATAATCTAATGCCACATAAGGGTTAAACATCTCATCTAAATCAAGTTTTTCCCCTCGCTCTTTTGCCAAGTGTTTAATTAAAAAAGGCATAATCTGCATCATCCCCAAAGCATACGAGGTCGAAACCGATGCAGGTACAAAACGACTCTCTTGTCGCCCTATGGCATAGAGTAGAGCAACACGTTCTTTGTCTATACCAATCATGGCATCTAAATATGGCATAGCATAGTAAGGTTTATTATAGCCCGAAGCCTTCTCTTTTAAAAATGAATAGATACCCTCGGTCATATATGACTTATAATGCTCTGCTAACTTCTCGACCTCTTGGGGTTTATCTGTCATCATCTTTACCCGTATTTTTTCCCAATCAATGGGGCTATAGGGGTCAATATCTGCTACAAGGTGCATTCCTAACCTTGGAGTAATCACCTTAGGATAGGGTTTGTTTAATATGTCTCTAGCACGAAGCGTATAGATATTTACCCTAGAACTCTTTAAAAGTTTTTCTAAATATTTCTTATCTTTACTCATTAAATAGAGCCAAAAATTAGATTGGTCTATTTTTCCTTGTGTTTCTGTTTTGGTTTTAGCCCATTCAAAATATGCTTTGGCTTGATTTAGTTTATTAAACTCAACAGCATTAACACCCAATAGAAAAATTGTCTTAAACGATAACTTCTCACCATCAATAGGGGTAAGGGTTAATGATTTTTTGGTTTTTTGTAACGCATGAGTGGTGATAATCTTATGTACGGTTGTATTAAACTGTTTCTCTTTTACCAGCTGTTGCAGTTGTTCTTTTGAAAACTCATGATTAAAATATTTTTTTCGATATTTGGTTTGACAACTGTTGAAAATATAACACTGTGCCTGTGCAGAGAGTGTGGCTAAGGCTTCAAATGGTTTCTTGTCTGCCATTACCTTTAACACATCAGAGTATTTTCCCTGTTTTAAAATACGTTTGTAGAGCCTACGCAGACTTTTTTTACTCTTTTTTGCTGCCGTTGCTGGGTGAATAATGTAGTTTTTTGGGTCTTTTTTAACCTTCTTTTTACTCTTATCAAGAGGTAAATACCCCACTTTTTTACGAATTGCTTTTTTAAGTTTATAACTTTTTCGTTTTATCCATTGATAGGCAGTTAATGCCTCTTTTTTGGTGGTGTTGGACTCTTGTAAAAAACGCCAAGTGTAGTAGTCTTTAGCAATGCTTTTAGGCATCTGTTCTATTGTATTAAATGAATAATATTGTGCGTGAATAAACGTTGTAAAAAGTAGGAGTAGAAGCGTTAGTTTTTTCATAAGAGTCATAAAGTATAGCATGGGAAAGCCCATACTAAAAGCTCATTAGACCATTAATGCACGCATCATAAGCGTGTCAATAAATTGTAATCCAAGAATAAGTACAATTGGAGAGAGGTCAATACCTGAAACTACGACAAAAGGCATCTTCTGTCGTATAAAATTAAACGCAGGTTGCGTTAAACGGTTTAGAATTTCAACAATAGGGTTACGTGGGTCTAGCTGTACAAACGAAAGTATGGCAGCAATAATAATAATCCAAACATAGAGATTAATAACACTATGTAATAATTGAACAACAGCAAACAGTAGGGCACTCATGAGGCAACCTCCAAAATATAAGATTTAATAAACGGGTATATTTTACTAAGTTCAGGACCATTTTTAGCTCCTGTCATTAGTATTCTAAGTGGTTTAAAAAGATTTTTTCCTTTTAAGCCACTCTCTTTAGTAATGTGTTTCTTTAACGCATTAAAAGTATCAAAATCAGGAGCATCAGCGATAATTTTTTCTATAATTCTCATCTGCTTACCCCACTCACCTTCAAAGTTTTTAGGCTTAAATATTGGTTTGATTTTAGCTTGTAACTCATTAATGGTACTTGCCTCTTCGAGATAAAGCTTCGCCAATTTTCCAATATCGGTATCTGCAAATCCAAAAAGTATTGAGAGCTTTTTGTTATCCATCAGTTTAAGATGTTCACGATTAATAAATCGTAGTTTATCTATATCAAATTTTGCAGAACTCTTCGAGATGGTATCTAAATTAAACCACTCTATCGCTTCAGGCAGTGTAAATATCTCTTTGGGAGCTTTAGAGTTTCCTAAAAGAAGCAGATAGTTCAAAATAGCATCAGGAACAAATCCCTCTTCAAAGAGCCATTTTACCGAATTTTCTTCATCTCCTTTACCCATTCTTTTATCATTGGCATTTAAAAGAGTTGGCAAATGGGCATACTCGGTACTGTTTTCATAACCCAAAGTGTTTTTAATATGTATCTGTTTAGGAGTATTGCTTAAGTGATTTTCTCCACGAATAATAAAGCTAATGTTGCTCAACATATCATCACATGCACAGGCAAAATTATAAGTAGGTGTGTTGTCTGTTCGCATAATCATAAAGCTATCTACTTCGTTGGATGCGGTAATAATTGTTCCTTTAATTATATCGTTATTTACCGTATCACCTTTTGGCTTTTTCAAACGAATTACAAACGGTTCACCCGAGGCTTGAAGTGTTTTATAATCATCATGGGTCATGGTTTGGCATCGGTTATTGTAACGATAAGCAATACCCTCTTTTTTGGCATCTTCTCTATCTGCTTCAAGCTCTTGGGGAGTACATTTACAAATAAATGCTTTCTCCTCTTTGAGCAGTTTAATCGCCAAGTTCTGATGAATTCCAAGGTGTTCACTCTGATGATACACGGTATCATGTTTTAAAGCAAACTTCTCTAATATCATCATGATTTCAGTATCTTTTCCCTCGATATTTCTTTTGGTATCGGTATCATCGATACGCACTAAAAAGGGTTCCTTTCTCTGTTGGGCAAGAAGGTAATTTAAAATAGCAACCCGAAGGGTACCAATATGCATATCACCTGTTGGTGACGGGGCAAATCGAAGCATCTGTTCTCCTAAAATGTATTGGTGTAATTATATTCTTTTTTACTGAAATTATACTACCCTAACAGTTCAATCACCTTCTCAATTGGTCGTCCAATAACTGCCTTGTTACCTTTAATAACAATGGGACGTTCAATCAATTTGGGATTCTCTACCATTGCCAAAATCAAGGTTTCATCATTAATTTCATTTTTTAAATTTAGTGTTTTATAAATATCCTCTTTGGTACGCATTAACGCTCTAGGCTCGATATCCAGCATAACCAACAACGATTTTAATTCGGATACTGTTGGGGCTTTGTCCATATAGCTAATAACTTCTGCTTTGATACCTTTCTCTTCTAACAGTTGAAAAGAGGCTCGTGATTTTGAACATTTTGGGTTGTGCCAAATTTTAATGGTTTGCATTTTTGTTCCTTTAATATTTTTTTAATAAAAACTGTTCTACTTTACGCCTCATATCGTTTATTCCGAACACTCATCTGCTTACTCTTTTCGTCTACATAGATGTCAAAAATATCAACAACACGTAAGAGACCACTTAGTTTTTTGTGACCGTAATTGACGGGGGAAAATGAGCTGTTGTTGCTAATGTATGCACCCATATCGGCAAGATTTGACCATCCGAACTCATCCATGGTCTGACTTTGTGCATTGATAAGCACGTTAATAAGCCACTTATCGTTTTTTAAATCTTTAGAAGTTTTTTTACTTTGATGAGGTGATTCAGGACTCTGTGTTGAGCTGTTGTCCATCAGCTTTTCGGTAAATATAAATTGTGAACAGGCAACCATAAAGGCATTGGGGGTCTTTTTTTCACCAAAGCCAAAGACCTTAATTCCCTCTTGCTGTACACGCATTACCACAGGGGTAAAATCACTATCACTTGTGGCAAAGGCAAAAGCATCTATTTTTTTGGTGTGTAACATATCCATGGCATCAATGGTCATTAGAATATCGGTGGCGTTTTTATGTTTACTGTAGTCAAACTGCTGAATGGGTTTAATGGCAAACTCTAGTAGTTTGGGTTCCCAATTTTTTAGATTCTCTTTTGTCCAGTTACCATAGGCTTGGCGAATATTAACTACGCCATATTTACTAAGCTCGTTAATAATCCCCTCTAATGCACGATGAGAAATGTTGTCTGAATCAATAAAAAGGGCAATGTGGTCTTCTCTTCTCATTAAAGGGCGTCTTTAGGTTGGTAATAGGTCATGGTAGAGCGACCAAATTTCTTACGTTTAACCTGCTCTAATGCATTAATCTCTTTGGGCATATCAAGTTGGCTCATATGCTCTACTATTACCATGGCACAGCTGTTGGCATCAACTTTTTTTATAAGCTCTAGGGTTTTATCATAAACATCATCCATGCCATCACGGGTTGAAAATGGGGGATCAAAGTAAAAATAGGTTTTGGCATCAGACCTTTTTATCATCTCTAAAATGGTCTCAAACTTCTCGAAACTGTCACCAAATAGATGATGACATCTACTTGAATCAAGCTTTTTAATATTCTCTTGAAGTACCTTATATGCACGTTTGTTGTACTCTATAAAATAACACTGCCCAGCCCCACGGCTTAATGCCTCTAGCCCAATCGACCCACTTCCCGAGAAGACTTCAACAAAGTTTTTGTCGATAATATCAAACTGTAGAGTATTAAACAGTGACTCTTTCAATATGCCTTTTGAGCTTCTTGTGGTGGAGATATTGGGTATTTCAATGAACTTACCTTTAAACTCTCCACCAATAATTTTGGTTCTAAAATTGTCTTCTTTTCTCATATTTACTTCTCTTTATTAATAACTTTTGATTGGGCTAATGCTTTTTCTATCTCTTCTTTGGCAATATCACCCGTGAGTTGTAGCTCTACATTTCCATCAACACCTGTAACTTGCATGTTGGTGATTTTCTTTTTGGTCTCATCGCTCATACATTCACATTGACCTGTGGCACAGTTCTCTACCATTTTAATAATGTTCTGTTTTGCTACAACACCTGTAAAGGATATTTTAACACCCTCATTGGTTTTAAATACATTTTTGTTCATTTTGTCTCCGTTTAATTTTTTTTCTACCATCGGTAGAAGTCTCTCTTTTATCTCATTGAGTGTTACCTCAAAGGCTTTAAATTCTTTTCCATCGGGGTCTTCAAATCCAATATGAATCACATCTGTTTTTTTAGGGAAAAGTGGACAGCTTTCATGAGCATTGTCACATACAGTTACGACTAGATCGAATTCTATCGCCATAATTTTATCTAAAGTTTTTGAATGATAGCTATCTAGCCAAGCTTCCTCTTGTTCTAAAACCTTTTTTGCATTGGGGTTAACACGCCCACTGGCTTGGACTCCCGAGCTATAGGCTTGAACTCCATCTATATATTTGTTAAGTAGTGCTTCGGCAATAATAGAACGACAGCTATTTCCTGTACAGAGAATAAGTATTTTTTTCATCAAATTATCTCCAAGGAAACCTCTTCTATAATCTCTGATTTAGAAGAGGAGGAATTGGTAGCGTTGGATTTTGAATTAAATCTTTGAATATGCACAAGCATAGCCATCTCCTTTTTGTATATTTTTACAATAATTTGAGGTAATATTAAAATTACCACTAGCTCGAACAGCCACTTTTCCAAGATAAGTTCCTATCTTTTTTCC
>DCAF01000054.1:0-2739 GCA_002311915.1 Sulfurovum sp. UBA1140
ACTTGGTAAAGGGATAGTTGAGTTAAAAGGATTGAGTAATGGCAAATAAAGATTTAGATAGAAAGAGAGCTGAATTTGCCTATGGTTGCGTTAAAAAATTTGTAAAAAATGCTTCAAATGGGGAAGATAAACAGAAAAAATATAGAGGATATATTAGAAATACTCCATCAATAATATTGAATAATGGATTAGGTTCTACTCTTGCTTTTATGTTTTCAAAAAGATTAAAAGCTGATAGAGAAATTTACAATGTTATAGCCCAAAATATTTATGATTGGTTAGATAAAGATTATAATAACTATCTAATTACATTTAAGGCTAAGACAAAAGAAGAAGATAAATTAGAAGAGTTAGTGAATCAAGTGATAGAGTTAGATTCATCAGAATATAGAGCTGTAACCAACGAAATATTGGCTCTGTTGGTATGGCTTAAGAGATTTGTTGAAGGTATGGTAGAGGGTGAGGACAATGGAGAGTGAAAATGGTAAAATTATTATCCGAAAGAGCAAAAAAGGAAAATGGATTTTTGAAGTTGATATAGGTGCTAAAAATCCTATGACAATTCCAACTGTTTATGATTTAAAAGATGACTCTTTAAATGGAAAAGAGTGTAAAGATAGTTTTGATATTTCAAAAACTAAAATTCCAAAAGATACAAGAGAAATTTTAAAGGATTTTAAATCTATTGATAATTTTAATTTAAAACTAAATAAATTTGCTAGATTTGAAAAAAAATTTATTTTTTTTAGAAATAAAGTAAAAGATTTAGAAGATATAGAAATAAAAGCAAACTTTGGAAATTTTAATTTTGAAGAAAATATCACTAAACAAGAAAAGTATATAAAAGCTATTTTTAAAGAGAATATTAGAAGCTTTTCTTTGAAAACAGACTATCGTCTAATAATAGGTTCAGAACAATCCATCTACGAAACTTCTATCAGACTTCATCATATTTATGGCATTCCTTATATTCCTGCTAGTGCTATTAAAGGGGTGGTTAGGAGTTATATTGAGCAAAAGGAAAAACTTGATACATTTATTGAGATGTTTGGAGATGAAAATCAAGAGGGTAAAATAGTGTTTTTTGATGCTTTTCCCGTAACTAAACCTAAAATAGAAGTAGATATTATGAACCCTCATTATGGACATTATTATAATGAGGGGAAAGCTCCAACAGATACTAACAATCCTATTCCTATAAATTTTTTGACTGTGGCAGATACTAGCTTTGGATTTATTATTGGTTCAAAAGAGAAAATAGACGAAGATTTTACAAGCCTTTTTAAAAAGGCTATGATAAACCACGGCATAGGTGCAAAAACTGCTGTGGGGTATGGGTATTTTCAATAAATTATTATTTCTTTAAAATAGACTTTAATAAATAAACAATATAATATGTAAACTTTAAATTGGACTTTAGGAATGATAAAATATATAAGAAATAAACAGATAAGGGTTATTGGTTCTATCTCTCTAGGATTTGTACGGGAACAGTATATGAATAAGCTGATTTCTGCTAATAGATTGGTGGGGATTATAGGGCAACGAGGGGTGGGAAAAACTACTTTGTTGTTGCAGTATCTAAAGATGAACTATAAAGTGACGGAGTATCTCTACTTTTCGGCAGATGATGTCTATATTGTCAACAGTTCTATCTATGATATTGCTGATGAGTTTGTGCGACTTGGTGGCAAAGTGATTGTTATTGATGAGATATATAAATATAAAAATTGGGCAATAGAGCTAAAGAGTATCTATGATTCATTTCCTGATTTGTTGATTCGGTTCTCTGGTAGTTCGATGCTAAATATTATCAATGAGAAATATGATTTGAGTAGAAGAGTTGTTATTGGAACGATGGGAACTTTGAGTTTTAGGGAGTATTTGAAACTCTCTAGTGACATAGAACTACCTCAACTAACTTTTGAGCAGATTTTAGCAGAGCATACGAGCTTAAGCCCTCTGTTGGCACTTGAAAATCCGACACTCTATCGTGAATTTCTTCGTTATCTTCAGATTGGAGCGTATCCATTTTTTATGGAAGATGAGGTGGAGTATAAAAACAAACTTTTTAATGCCTTAGATAAGATTATTGTAGAGGATATTCCGTCACTAAACAAGATTGAGTATAGCCATTTGAGTATCTTTAGAAAGTTTATTGCTAAACTTATTTATGCCAAAGTACCTTATCAAGTTAATATCTCTGCTTTGTGTAAAGAGTTTGGGGTTTCTCATCCGACACTGGGAAACTATATCAATATTTTAGAGTCAACTAAAGTGATACGAGCCGTGAAAAAATTCTCTACCAAAGTTTCTAAAAAGCCTGAAAAACTTCTTTTTGGCAATACTAATATTCTCTATACTTTTGCCGATGAGTTTGGTGTAGAAGTAGAGATTGGAACAGTACGAGAGAGCTTTTTTGTGAGCTGTTTTGATAAAGTTTATTATAGTGATATTGGAGATTTTGTGGTACATGATAGGATTTTTGAGATTGGTGGAAAGAACAAAACACTCAAACAGATAAAAGATGTAGAGAAGAGTTTTTTGGTTATAGATACCGATTACACTTCGGATGAGAAGAGAATTCCTCTTTGGTTATTTGGATTAATGGAGTAAGTTATGGCAAAAAACCACACACAATATATATTTAGCATGGGCGAGTTGAAACAAAAAGACAACTCTATTGATTTTTACAATAGCAAAGGATACGAACTGTATTAGCAAAAGTAAAGCCCGAAA
>DCAF01000054.1:2992-17777 GCA_002311915.1 Sulfurovum sp. UBA1140
ATTACTTTAAAACTTTAAATGATTAGAAAGCCAATCCCAATAAATATACAGGTATGCCCCAAATCCCAAATATTGTATTTAAATAAAAAGAAAAGCTCAAGAAGAAAAAAGATGAGAATACTATAAAAATGCTCCTCATTAAAAAAGAGAGGAGCGTATTTAGAAGGGGGTTGACACTATCCTAAGAGTTTACGTGTAATTGCTTTGGCTGCTTCTCGACCATCAAGGGCTGCGGTTACTACTAGGTCGGCACCTCGGTGGCAGTCTCCACCTGCGTAGACATTTGCTTTGGATGTTTCGTAGTTTTCATTGACCACAATACCATCCCATTTATCTAGTTTGATGGCGTTGTCGGTTAAGAAATTGTATTTGATTGGGTCAAAACCTAGGGCAAAGATGACCACGTCGGCATCGACTCTAAAGTCGCTGTTTTCAATCTCTTGAACTCTTTGTCGCCCCGATGCATCAGGCTCTCCGAGTTTTGTTTTAATCATGTTGATACCAATAATATTGCCATTGCTATCAAGTTCAATTGATTTTGGTGAGGCGTAGAATTCAAAGTCTACTCCCTCTTCTTTGGCGTTGATATACTCTTTTTTACTACCTGGCATGTTGTTGGCATCTCGTCGGTATAAACAGTGGACTGAACGGGCTTTTTCTCGTAAAGAGGTTCTTACACAGTCCATGGCAGTATCCCCTCCACCAACTACAACAACTTTCTTATCTTTTACATTGATGTTTTCGTTGTAGTCTTCAGAAAAAATCTTCTTTTGAATGGCGGTTAAAAACTCCATGGCTAAGTATGACTCTTTGGCATCAGCACCTGCAATGGTTGATTTTCTGCCTTGTGTTGCACCCACACCAATAAAGACGGCATCAAATTGCTCTTGAAGCTCATCAAAACCAATATTTTTACCTATTTCACAGTTTTGATGAAAAATAGCTCCTGCCTCTTTAAGTAGATCAACTCTTCGTTGAATGACACTTTTATCAAGTTTAAAGCCAGGAATTCCATAGGTTAATAGTCCACCTGCTTTGGCTTGTTTATCAAAAATCTCTACATTAATACCTTCACGTAATAGGAATGTTGCTGCTGAAAGACCTGCAGGTCCTGCACCAATGATGGCTACTTTTTTATCACTCATAACATCGGCAAATTTTGGTTTTAGACCTTTTTCAAAACCTTTTTCGGTAATGAAGGTCTCGATTGAACCAATGGTAATGGCACCATGACCATCGTTAAGGGTACAATCACCTTCACAGAGCCTATCATGTGGGCAAATTTTACCCAACACTTCAGGAAAAGGAGAAGGCTCGTTCGAGAGGGCAAATGCCAACTCTAAATCTTTTTTAGCCGTAGACTTTAGCCACTGAGGAATCAAATTGTGCAGAGGACACTTGGTGTGACAGTAGGGGTCACCACACTGTATACATCGTGCTGATTGTTCCGAGGCTTTATTTTTAGAGAAGACCTCATAGATTTCATCAAAATCTTTGATTCTCTCTCCACCTGATCTTTTTCTAGCGTCGATTCGTTCTAAATCAAAAAACTTTTGCATTTTACTCTCCCTCCTCAATTTTTAACGGGGTACTCATCATATCTTTTGGTTTTACGACCCAAAAGTTACTGATTTCTACTCTAAAGTTGTCCAAAATTTCTTTGGCTTTTTTACTTTTGGTTGCTTCATAATACTCTTTAAGTAGTCGTTTAAAGTGGTATCGTTCGTTGTCCATCTGATCGGTATCAATTCGTCTAGCCTCAACCAATTCAGGGTTTATTTTTTCGATAAACTGATGTTTTGGGTCATAAACAAATGCCACACCACCTGTCATACCTGCACCAAAGTTAATACCAGTGCTTCCTAAGATGATAACAATACCACCTGTCATATATTCACAAGGGTGGTCACCTGTTCCTTCGACCACAGCAATGGCACCCGAGTTACGTACGGCAAATCGCTCACCCACTTGACCCGTGACATAGAGTTTACCACCTGTTGCACCATAAAGACAGGTGTTTCCTGCTAGTGAGAACTCCTCTCCAGATTTATCAGAGGTAATAACAATGCGTCCACCATTCATTCCTTTACCTACATAATCGTTTCCTGCACCATCAACGTAAAGATTCACCCCTTTACTTAAGAATGCTCCTAGTGATTGCCCTGCTGAACCTTTAAGGTTAATGGTAATAGAGCTATCAGGTAATCCATCATCACCGTAGAATTTGGCAATTTCACCAGAAATTCTGGTACCAAAGCTTCGGTTTAGGTTACTAATCTCTTCATCTATATTGCTGGTTTCATAAGGATTCTTAATGGTTTTTCTAACTTTTTCTAAAATCTCTTTCTCGAAAGTGTTGTCATCGTATGGTTCGTTGAACTCAACACCATTGGTGTTATCACCCTCTAAATTAACAAGTAGTGAGTTAAAGTCAAATTTCTTAGCAAACTCATCATCAATTACTTTAAGAAGATGGGTTTGACCCACAATATCCTCTATTGAAGTGTACCCTAACGAAGCTAGAATCTCTCGAACATCGTCTGCGAGTAGGGTAAAGTAATTTACCAATCTCTCTACGGTTCCTTCGTAGTGTTCTCTAAGTTGCTCCTCTTGGGTGGCAATTCCTACCGAACATCGGTTAAGGTGACAGATTCTTAAGATTTTACAACCCAAAACAGTCAATGCTCCTGTACCAAAGGCGTAAGATTCAGCTCCAAATATCGCGGCTTTTACGACATCTCGACCTGTTTTAAGACCACCATCGGTCTCTAATTTTACCAGCTTTCTTAGTCCATTGGCTTTAAGAGCGTTGTGTGCTTCGATAAGCCCAAGCTCCCAAGGGTTACCTGCAAACTTAATAGAGCCAAGTTGTGCAGCTCCTGTACCACCATCTGAACCTGAAATAATAATTTTATCGGCGTAGGCTTTGGCTACCCCTGCTGCAATGGTTCCAACTCCTGCTGTTGATACGAGTTTAACAGCCACTTGTGCTTCGGGGTTAATCTGTTTCATATCAAAGATAAGTTGAGCCAAGTCTTCAATTGAATAGATGTCGTGGTGTGGAGGAGGTGAGATAAGTGTCACCCCTGGAACGGTGTGTCTAAGTCGTCCAATAAGTGGTGTAACCTTATGCCCTGGAAGTTGCCCCCCTTCACCTGGTTTTGCCCCTTGGGCTACTTTTATCTGTAACTCTTTGGCTGAACGTAAGTAAGCAGGTGTTACCCCAAATCGTCCTGAAGCAATCTGTTTAATCATTGAGTTTTTATTGGTGCCAAATCGGGCTGAATCTTCACCACCCTCGCCAGAGTTACTCATACCACCAATTTTATTCATCGCCTCTGCCATACACTCATGAGCTTCAGGAGAGATAGAACCCAAACTCATTGCAGCAGTTGAGAAGCGTTTAAATATTTCGTTGACTGACTCTACATTTTCAAGTTCTGTTGGTTCTTTGTCACTGTTAAACTCAAAAAAGTCACGGATATACTTTTTATCCCGTTTATCAATAATCTTTTTAAGGGCTTCAAAATCTTCTGTTTTTCCCGATTTTGAACTTTGATGAATGGCATGAACGGTGGCAGGACCATAATCGTGATACTCACCACCATCAAGGTATTTATAAAAACTTCCCATATTGAGTGGGTAGAGTGAGTTACCGTAGTTGTATGCACTGTGGTGTGCTGTGTTGACCCTCTCTTCTATATCGGCGTAAGTTAGTCCTTTAAGCAGTCCTCTTGCACCCGAGAAACACTCATCAACAATCTCACCACTTAGACCAATAATATCAAATAGCTTGGCATTTCGGTAACTCGCAACCGTAGCAATACCCATTTTTGACATAATTTTCATAAGCCCTGCATTGAGTGCATTACGTATCTTTTTAAGGGTAATGGTCAAATCAATATTGGCATCTTTTTTTCTTGCCAAGGTAGCCACCGTGGTATAGAGTAGATATGGGTAGATCCCTGTTGCACCAAATCCTAAAAGTACCGCTGCCATGTGTGCATCATAAACATCACCTGTTACGGTAATAATACTAACTTTATGACGTTGATTGTTGGCTAAAAGCTCTTGATTTAAATGACTCACGACCATGAGCATAGGAATACTCTTGTTTTGGTTGTTTACAGCTCTATCATCGAGTATAATAATTTTAATACCACTCTCTTTTACATCGGTAATAATAGTTTTGACCAAATCTTTGAGTGTGGTCTCTAAGTTAGAAGTAAAGGTCGTACCATAGCTTTTGGCTTGGTAACAGGCTTCGTATTTAGGGTTTTTTGTATCACCAAACTCAAGAAGAAGATCAAATTTTTCTTTCGAGAGAATAGGAGAGACCACTTTAAGTCGTTGAGCATGGGTAGCATCATCTTCGAGTATATTGGTTAATTCTCCAAAGCTGGTGTTAAGGCTCATAACCACTTTTTCACGAATAGGGTCAATTGGTGGGTTGGTAACTTGGGCAAACTTCTGTTTAAAGAAATCGGTAAAGTTTCTCTGCTTCTTTGAAAATGCAGCCAGTGGGGTATCATCACCCATAGAACCTGTTGCCTCTTTTCCATCTTTAAGCATTGGTTCAATGACTTGATCAAGAATCTCATGTGTGATGTTAAAGTATCGCTGTTTGCTCTCTAGCTCTGATTTCTCTATCTCATCAATGGTTGATACAGGAGTATTAACCTGCTCTTGAAGGTAAACCATCTTTTCGTTAAGCCATTGGTTATATTGAGTATCTTGTTTAAGATAGTTATCAATTTGCTCATTTTTAAGCACCCGTCCATCTTTAAGGTCAAGCCCCATCATCTCACCCGATTGAAGTCGCCCTCTCTCTACAATATCTTCAGTTGGAATTTTTAAAACACCATACTCTGAACTGATTAACAGACGGTTATCGGTAGTAATAATATATTTAGCAGGTCGCAGTCCATTTCTATCAATTACACAACCAATATATCGTCCATTGGTCATACTTACCGCAGCAGGACCATCCCAAGGCTCAAAAGAGCCTGATTTGTATTCGTAGAAGGCACGAAGTTCAGGATCCATCTGTGGGGCATTTTGCCACGGAGCAGGAAGCAGTGAACGGGCAGCTTTAAAGAAATCCATCTTATTAACCAATAAGAACTCAAAAAAGTTATCTAGTGAAGCAGAGTCGCTCATGTCATCTTGAATAATATCTGCAATTCTTGTTAGCTCTGCATCACTAAAGACTTCACTTTTAATGGCACCTATTTTGACTCTAACGTTAAATCGGTTAGCCTCAATTGAGTTGATTTCACCGTTATGTGCAATGTTTCTAAAGGGTTGTGCCAGTTTCCATTCTGGCAGAGTATTGGTTGAGAACCGTTGGTGAAAGAGACAGAACGAGATTTTGAAATCTTCATCTTGTAAATCTTTATAAAACTCTTTGATGTGGGTAGGCATCACCAGACCTTTATACAAAATCACCGAAGTTGAGAATGAAGGAATATAGAACCCTTTTACATCTTTTAACTCAACCTCTGTCTCTTTTCGAGTCAGATATACCATGGCTTCAAATCTATCAAATGCCATAATTGAGTTGGGTGCAACAAAGATTTGTTTGATTGTTGGGAGTGAGTTGAGAGCATACTCTCCTAGTGCATTGGTATCTACAGGAACTTCACGGGTCATAATGACCTTTAAATCATTCTGTTCACAATAGGCTTTAAATATATTACAGTCATTATCGTTTCGGCTAAAGAGCATTGCTACTGCATACTGCTTTGGCAGAACAATATTCTGTTTTTCTGCCTCTTTTTCCATGAATGACTTGGGCATAGAGAGTAGAAGTCCCGAACCATCTCCACTCTTGCCATCTGCTGCTACAGCTCCACGGTGCATCATCCGTGAGAGAGATGTAATCGCATCTTCTAAATTTTTGTGGGTAGGTTTGTTGTCAATAGAAGCCAACAGTCCAAAACCACAGTTGTCTTTAAACGATGTAAAAAGATCTTGCATAAACCAACCTTTATTTAAAATATGATAGATTATTTAACCTAAAATTGGACTGATATTATCCAAACAACAATTAAGAAAAGATGAAGATATGAAGGGTTTTATACTCAATATAAGAAAAGCAAAAAATGAAGATGTTATTGTTACTGTTCTTAGCAATTCTAAGGTTGAAAGCTATTGGAGGTTCTTTGGGGCTAGGCATTCTATACTGCAAGTGGGTAATTTGGTTGATTTTAAAATTATGGAGTCAAAGAACAACTTTATGCCCAGTATGCGTTCACTCTCACACCTTCGTTTTCCTTGGATTTTTTCAGCACAGCACCTTTTGATTTGGCAAAACTTTATAAAGCTCTTTGAGCCACATTTAAAAGATACCATAGAGATAGAGCCATTCTATTTTGAGCTTTTACTAGAGATAGCAAGAAAATGGGATAAACAGAACCCTAAACGATTGGCAGTTGAAGCCTATCTTAAAATTTTAGATTATGAAGGAAGACTCTATAATAATGGATTTTGTTACATCTGTGAGGAGCCTTTAGATGATAAATTGGGGTTGATGCGTGCCTACATTCCTGCCCATCCTGCCTGTATTTATGCCCATTCTTATGATAGAAAGAGGATTTTTAGACTTTTTAATAGTAAAAGTACCATCTATCTTGAAGATTACATTATAAATGAACTTTATATTTTACTTCTTAAGGGATTATAAGAAATGCTCTATATTACTTTTTTTTCACAAATATAAACTTTTTATAATATATATGAATAAATATTAATGAAGGAAGAAATAATGAAATTTAAATACTCATCTTTAAAGAATATCCTATTATAATACATATGAATAAATATTAATGAAGGAAGAAATAATGAAATTTAAATACTCAAATCTACTCATAGGATTGCTTTTACCTCTTACCTATGCAACAGCAGATCAGGCATCACTCATTCCCCCTGATGCTAAAGCAGGGGAGTGTTATGCCAAAGTTGTTCTACCTGCAAAATATAAGACCGTAGAAGAGAGGGTGCTGATTAAAGAGGCATCAGAGAAGATTACCGTAGTTCCCGCGAAATATGAGTGGGTTAATGAGAAGGTAGAGATTGCACCCACGAGTATAAGATTTATAGCCATTCCTGCAAAATATAAAAAAGTAGTTGAGAGTATCGAGGTAAAACCTGCGACACGTGTTTGGAAAACAAGTACAAAGAAAAATTCGGCACCTGTTAGCAAAGAGATTTTGGTCGCAGCCAAGCTTAAAGGGGTTGATTTGGACAGTGCTACCCCTGGAAGCTGTTATAAAGAGTATTTTACTTCAGAGAAATTCAAGGTTGTAGAAGAGGATATAGTTGTTCAAAAAGAGAGTCAAAAGATAGAGATTATTCCTGCTAAGTATGAGATGGTAGAGAAGAGTATTGAAGTGAGTCCTGCTTCAAAGAAAACGGTCGAAATTCCTGCAACTTATGAGTACAAAGAAGATAAGGTATTGGTAGAGAAAGCAAAAACAGTTTGGAAAAAAGGAGCAAATCCTGCTCAAAAGCTTAGTGGTGCAACAGGTGAGATTATGTGTTTGGTTAAAGTTCCTGCTAAATATAAAATCATTAAAAAACGTGTGGTTAAAACACCTGCTAGTATAAAAGTGATTGATATTCCAGCCGTGACTAAAATAATTAAAATTAAAAAATTGGTTGCCAAATCTGAAGTGAAAAAAACAATTATTCCTGCGGTACATAAAAAGATTGAAAAGAGAGTTCTTGAACATAAGTCAGAGTTTGTATGGCACAAAGTGGGCGATAAGATTGAGCAAGGTTGGAAATCTACGGGACACAGTATCTGTTTGATTGAAACTCCTGCACTCTCTAAAAAAATTACCAAAACAGTGCTTGATACCCCGCCTTCAACCAAAGAGGTAAATATTGAAGCAACCTTTAAAAATATAAAAATTAAAAAAATGATTTCAGAGGCAAAAGAGATTAAAACGCCTATTGAAGCTGAATATAAAATGGTTGAAAAGAAGATAAAAGTAACCGATGCCACACAGGGTTGGGAACGTATTTTATGTCAAACCAACATGAACAAAGAGGTTATTTTAAAAATTCAAACTGCACTAAATAAAAAGGATTATAATCCTGGGAAAATGGATGGTGTTATGGGGCGTGATACCCGAATTGCACTGGATAAATACCAAAGAGATAATTCACTCGCAACGGGTGGAATCACCTATGAAACACTAAATGCCCTTAAAATAGAGCTTTAGATTTTTTATTCCTCTGTGGGCATTTTTGCCCACAAATTTTTTAGTTTTAAACCATCATCCATCCAAACACCAAATATAAAATCGAAGCCAATCCTGCACCTATTAAGGCGTAAGGAATTTGTGTACGTACATGAGCAATATGGTCACATCCACTTGCCATAGATGAGATAATGGTGGTGTCAGATATGGGTGAGACATGGTCACCAAAGATTCCTCCTGAGATGACGGCTCCTATCATGAGGGGGATATCGACTCCAAAGTTAGCTCCTAATGCTAAGGCTATGGGCATCATAATCGAGAAGGTTCCCCAACTGGTACCTGTCGAGAACGAAGTAAGAGCAGAGACCAAGAAGATAAGCAAGGGTAAGAGCATTGGTGGGATGTTGCCTTGGATAAGGGTAGCAAGATAGTTGGCTGTTCCTAGGTCTTTGATAACATTTCCAATAAGAAAAGCAAGAATTAAAATGAGTGCAATGGGAATCATCTCTGATATACCTGCATAGAGTGAATTGAAATACTCTTTGTGTTTAAGGTGTTTGCCAATAACGTAATAAAAATAGATAAATCCAAGGGTAGCGATAACCGAATAGAAGACCGAGGTAGAACCTGAGCCTTTGAGTATCTCTCCGTTACCTGTGTAGTAGAGAGAAATTGGAACCATAGCAATAAGAACAATAATGGGAAGTATCATTAAAAGAGGGGATTTGTTTTGATGGGTTTGGGTCATGCTGTTTGTTTCGGGTTGATGAGGTTTGGCATGACGCATGGGACCAATATTAATATCAAACAGTATAACCAGCAAGACCAAAAAGACGGTGATGAGTGAGTAGAAGTTAAACAGTATCGACTCAATAAGCAGTGAGATGCCTTCACCCTCAATAACATTAGAATCAATGGCAGTGACAATGAGACCCAACAACAATGCACCCCACGCATTAAAAGGAATTAAAGAGCAGATGGGAGCAGAGGTAGAGTCACAAACAAAAGCCAACTTTTCACGACTGACACCATTTTTATCACAAAGGGGTTTGGCAACAGTACCTGCTACAAGTGCTGTAATAGAAGACTCTATAAAGATAATCACACCTAAAAAATAGGCAAGAAGTAACGCTCCTTTAGGGGAGTCGATATTTTTCTGTTTTTGGCTTAGATAGTTGACAAAACCTCTTGCCCCACCTGAGTCGTTAATCAGTCTGATAATGGCACCAACAAGCAGAACAAAAAAGAGTGTTTTAGCAATCCACCCTTCGGCAAAGAGTCCGATAAACCCATCAAGTAGGGCAATAATGGCTTCGAGTGGGTTAAATTGATGTATAACCAGTTCACCTAAAAATATTCCTGATAGTAGTGAAACCACCACATCTTTGGTTATAATTGCCATGATGATGATAAAGAGTGGGATAAGAACGGAGAAGAGTCCTAAATTTTCCATGATTTTTCCTCATATTATTTTTTAAGGAATTATAACATTATGAAAACACTATCTATATTAACCTTGGGAGTGATACTTTTTACTGCTTGTCAAAGTAGTCAAACCCCTTCTATTCCTACATTAGATTCAATTCAAATTTCTATACCAAATAAGAGTAGACAGTTACTTTTTGTAACAACTCCTGACTGGAGTAGCAGAGAGGGAAGACTGCAACGATATGAGAAGAGGCAAGAAGATTGGCAAAAAGTGGGTCAACCTGTGAATATTATTTTAGGTCGTAATGGATTGGGGTGGGGAAGAGGACTACACACCATACCTAAAGATGCCAAAATTATTAAAAAAGAGGGAGATGGAAAGTCACCTGCAGGGTTGTTTGTGTTGGGAAATGGATTTGGGTACAACTCTCTTAAAATAGATTTTCCATATGAGACTTATAGACGAACTGACCATTGTGTTGATGATAGTGGGTCGCAGTGGTATAATCAAATTATAGACAGCACCGAGACGACCAAAGATTATAAGAGCTTTGAGCATATGAAACTCAATAATAATCTTTACAAATATGGCATTATAGTGAATCATAATCCCCATCAAATAGCCCAAGGAGGGTCATGTATCTTTATGCACATACGAAGTGGTAATGGTAAAGGAACAGCAGGGTGTACTGCAATGAGAGAGAGTGAAATTGTAGAAATTTTAAAGTGGCTAAAAGAAGAAGAGCAACCATTGCTTTTACAACTTCCTTTGGTTGAGATTGAAAAACATAAATATTAAAATATCTTTATGAAAAGAGTTTTCTTAACATTTTACGTTGTAAAAAATTGGTTTTTGTTAAAAAAAACCAATTTTTTATTCTCTATTTCATTACACCAATCTGTTGTAAAAAAGGACGAATGTCTAAAGACTTTTCTGAAAATTTCTGAATAAGTATCTCTAAACGCCCATTTTCAGGTATCCACTCATCAAGGTGAGAAAGCCCGTATTGTTTTTCTAAAGAGGTAAGCCCTGCGTAGCTTGGAAGTTCGTTTTGGATGATTTTTATGGTATTTGTCAAATTGTTTCCTTTTCTTTGTAGTATTTTAATTAGATAACCTAATTCTAGCAAAGATGCAATATTATACCCATATAAAAACAAGACTAATAAATATTTTTAAATAAAATATAATAAAAATAAGAGATATAAATTCACTTTTAAGTAATATTACTTAGCGATTCTTAACCTCTTGAAGGTAAGTATAAATAGCACCAATCTCCTCTTTTGTCAAATAATACATGGGCATAACTTTATGTCGAACAAGACGATTTGTTTTATCTCGGTATCTATTTTTTAGACTTGCTTCAAGTTGAGAGAGGTTGTAGCCTGTAATATCTAACCCCTTAAGAATTTTTGGGTTCTTGTTTCTATCATAATATTTAGCAATTTTATGCCCCCCTTTTCCCTCTTTTCCGTGACATTGACTACAAGAGATACCTCGTGGATTTTTATAAAGCATTCTTCCGTATTCGACCTCTAGTAGAAAACTATCATTAACTTTTTCTATTGGAGTAGGGGGGATATTTTGTACTATTTGGATACTATTTTGCTCGACTGAAAAGAGTAAAATGGGTAAGAGAAGTAGTAGTTTCTTCACTATAAATAACACCTTTGAATAAAGATTTTTCGATATAATAACAAAAAATTAGCTAAAAGTGAAAAGAATGCAACTTATTGATGGAAAATCATTATCGAAAAAAGTTCAAAGTAATGTTAAGTCTGAAGTAGAGGTACTTAAAACTCAAAAAAATATCGTTCCAGGTTTGGCTGTTGTGATTGTGGGTGATGACCCTGCTAGTCATGCCTATGTAAGCATGAAAGAGAAGGCGTGTAAAAATGTTGGCTTCTACTCAATTGCACATAAAATGCCTGAAACCATTCGACAAGATGAGATTATTAAAATTATTCAGATGATGAACAATAATCCTCATATTCATGGTATTTTAGTTCAGCTTCCCTTACCAAAACATATTGATACCAATAAAATATTAGAAGTCATTGACCCAAGTAAAGATGTGGATGGATTTCATGCCTATAACGTGGGTCGTATGGTGACGAATCTTGATAGTTTTGTGGCATGTACCCCATTAGGGGTAATGAAGATGTTTGAAGAGTATAACATTGATTTAGAGGGTAAAGATGTCGTGGTTGTGGGGGCAAGTAATATTGTGGGTAAGCCGATGGCAAGTCTGCTTTTAAATGCCAATGCTACGGTAACGGTTACACATATTTATACCAAAGATTTATCAGCACACACACGAAATGCTGATATTGTTATTGTAGGGGTAGGAGTGCCAAACCTAATAAAAGAAAACATGGTAAAAGAGGGAGTAATTGTGATAGATATTGGAATGAACCGTTTAGAAGATGGCTCTTTGAGTGGAGATGTCGATTTTAAAGCTGTGGCTCCAAAGTGTTCGTACATTACACCTGTTCCAGGGGGAGTCGGACCCATGACCATTGCAATGTTACTTGTTAATACATTAAAATCAGCACAACAGTTTGGAGAGAGTATCTAATATGAAATATCTTAACATGCTTCATCGGTTCTCTAGCTCTTGGACAGGAACCATTATTATTGTTCTATTTCTTATCTTTTTTGTAATTCAATCGTTTGTGATTCCTTCGGGATCGATGAAACGAACCATGCAGATAGGTGACTTTCTGTTTGCTAAAAAGTTCTCTTATGGTACGCCAATACCTACACTTCCATGGTTAGAGATACCCCTCGTACCTGATTTTAATAACAATGGTCACCTCATCGAGGGGGACAAGCCACAACGGGCAGATATTGTTATCTTTAGGTATCCAAAAAATCATAAAATACACTACGTAAAGCGATGTATCGCAACAGGTGGTGATGAAATTTTATATACCAATAAGCATCTTTTTATACATTTTGCAGAGGGTGATGCCTATATTAAAGAGAACTATCCTGCCAATAAGATACATATTTTAAGAGGAAAGCTTTGGGTTGATAATCCATACATGGATATCTATCCAGGCATACAGTATGTTCCTAGTGGAGAGCATAGTATTTTTGATCTGTTGCTCTCTCAAGACAGTATAGATATGTCACAAACTTTTGTAGAAGAGTTGGGTGTTCCCATTTATAGTGTACAAGGGAAACCTATAAATGCTCTTTATAAAAAAGTAGAAGAGAGTCACTACTATATGGTGGGTGATAACCGTGATAATTCAAATGATAGTCGCTTTTGGGGTTCTGTTCCGTATAGTCTAGTGGTTGGTCAGCCTTGGTTAATCTACTTTTCATGGGATACCGAGACCAAAAAGATTCGATGGGATAGGTTGGGAAGATTTGTTAATGATATTCAGTATGATGAACCAAGATATTAAGGAGAGAAAATGAAGTTTTATATTGCCACAGACCACGCAGGATATGCTCTTAAAGAGTTTACTAAAGATTACGTGACTTCAAAAGGTCACGAGATTATAGACTTAGGCCCTGATAGTGCAGATAGAGTAGACTATCCAGATTTTGCCAAAAAATGTGCCAATGCTGTTATCTCTGATGAAGGAAGCTTTGGGATTCTTATTTGTGGAACGGGTATCGGTATCTCTATTGCTGCGAATAAAGTAGCAGGTATTCGAGCAGGTCTCTGTCATGATGCCTATACTGCTATGGCGACCAGAGCTCATAATGATGCCAATATCTTATGTTTTGGTGAACGGGTGGTAGGAAAAGGGGTGGTAGAGAGTATGTTGGACGCTTTTTGTGATACTCCCTTTAAAGGTGGACGACATGCAGGGCGTGTTGATAAGATAGAGGGATGCTCTTTGGGAGCTGATTTAGGTTAATAACCTAGTAATTAGATAATATATAGATGGAAAAATATGAGCGAAACTACAAACAGCGAAATTAAAAAGAACGTATACAACCCAAAAGAGATAGAAGATAGCTATTATAAGCTTTGGGAAGAGAGAAACTACTTTGAGATAGACGGTAATAAATCTATTCAAAAACCTGACAAACACTTTAGCATTATGATGCCACCACCTAACGTTACGGGTAGACTTCATATTGGTCATGCTTTGACTTTTACACTTCAAGATATTATTGTTCGTTATAAAAGAATGGATGGGTACAAAACGCTTTGGCAAGCAGGGGTTGACCATGCTGGGATTGCTACACAAAATGTGGTTGAAAAACAACTCATAGCTGAGGGAACTACCAAAGAAGAGCTAGGGCGTAAAGGTTTTTTAGAACGTGCTTGGTTACAAAAAGAGAACTCTCAAGATGCCATTACTTCTCAACTTAGAAAACTAGGGGTAAGTCCTGCTTGGTCGCGTGAGCGTTTTACGATGGATGAGGGTCTTGGAAACGCTGTAAAGAAATCATTTAAACAGATGTATGACAACGGTTTCATTGTTCGTGGAAACTACATGATAAACTGGTGTACTCATGATGGTGCATTGAGCGACATTGAAGTAGAACATGAAGACCATATGGGGAAAATGTACCATATTAACTACCCATTGGCTGATGGTTCAGGTGTGATTACCGTAGCAACGACACGTCCAGAGACTTATTTTGGTGATACGGCTGTTATGATTCACCCTGATGATACGCGTCATAATCATCTCTTAGGTAAGAAGATTAAATTGCCATTGATTGACCGTGAAGTTGAGATTATTGCTGATACGCATGTTGACATGGAGTTTGGAACAGGGTTTGTAAAAGTTACCCCTGCACATGATACAAACGATTATGAAGTTGGTAAGCGTCATGATTTAGAGTTTATTACTATTTTTGATGAAAAGGGAATTTTAAATGAACATTGTGGAGAGTTTGAAGGTCAAGAGCGTTTAGAAGCTAGAGAGGTAATCGTAGCAAAGCTTGATGCAGAGGGCTTTATGGTTAAGATAGAAGACCACCCTCATCAAGTTGGGCATTGTTATCGTTGTAAGAACATTGTAGAGCCGTATATTTCTAAGCAGTGGTTTGTTAAAAAAGAGTTTGCAGCTTCTGCTATTGAAAAAGTAAACAATGGTGAAGCAGAATTTTTCCCAAGCCATTGGATAAACACTTACAATGCTTGGATGGGTGAACTGCGTGATTGGTGTATCTCT
>DCAF01000054.1:17874-31969 GCA_002311915.1 Sulfurovum sp. UBA1140
TCTACAAACATTTACCAAGACCCTGATGTTCTTGACACATGGTTCTCTTCGGGACTTTGGCCATTCTCTACGCTTGGTTGGGGAAATGATGAGACCTTTAAAGGTGAGCTATGGAACGAAGATGACATGAAAAACTTCTACCCCAATAACTTACTTATTACTGGGTTTGATATTATCTTCTTTTGGGTGGCGCGTATGTTGATGATGGGTGAGAACATTACAGGTCAGTTGCCATTTAAAGATATTTATTTACATGCACTGGTTAAAGATGAAAATGGTGAGAAGATGTCTAAGTCTAAAGGAAATGTTATTGACCCTTTAGAGACGATTGAGAAGTATTCAACGGACGCTCTTAGATTTACTTTGGCTGTGTTGGCTGTTCAAGGACGTGACATAAAGCTTAGTGTTGACAAGTTGGAGCAGAGTCGTAACTTTACCAATAAACTTTTTAATGCGACAAATTTCTTGCAGTTAAATCAAGAGCATTTTGATGACTTAAATCCTGCAAACATAAAAACTCCTCTTGGACGTTATATGTTGGCACGATTTAACGTGGCTGTTAAAGAGACACGTGAGTTTATGGATATATATAGATTTAATGATGCTGCGACGGTTCTTTATAGATTTTTATGGGGTGAGTTTTGTGATTGGGGAATTGAGCTAAGTAAAGCAGATAAAGCGAGTGTTGCTGAACTTGGAAGTATTTTTAAAGAGTCTATGAAACTTCTTCATCCATTTATGCCGTTTATTACAGAGAATCTATACATGAGACTAAGCGAAGAGAGTTTGGAAGAGGGCGAATCTATTATGGTTAAGGCTTATCCAACGGTTAGTGATGCTGATGATGAGGTTATAAAACAGTTCGATCTTATTATGGAAGCAATTGTCTCTGTAAGACGTTGTAAAACACTTATAGATAAAGGCAATCAAAAAATAGAGAAAGCTTCTATTAAATTACCTATTGGTTCTGATTTAGAGATGATGAAGCCATTTATAGAAAAGCTTGGGAAAGTGGAAAAGCTTACTTTTGTTAAGGCTAAGTTGGAGAATTCAGTGACGGATGTTTCTGATAATATGGAGACGTTTATCTCTACGGATGATGTTGATATGTCGGCGATTATTTCAAAACTTACTAAGCAAAAAGAGAAGCTTGAGAAAGAGATTTTTAAACTAAATGGAATGCTTAATAACGAACGTTTTGTGGCGAATGCTCCTGAAAAGGTTATTGCTAATAACAGAAAGACTTTGGCTGATGCTGTTGATAAGATAGGTAAGGTTGAGGCTGAACTTAAAGGGTTTGCGTAAATATTTGTAGGGTCAATAGTAATATTGACCCCAATTTCCCAGTTATGCATCTCTTTAATATAGGTAACCACTTACCTACCTAAAGCCCCAAATCTTGGGCTTTAAAAAAAATGGAAATTACCACTTTTGGCTAAAAAGTAGCTATTTTACCCAAAAATACTATTTTTTCAACTTTTAAAACCCCTAAATATAGGGATTCTAGGTAGGTGAGTGGTTACCTTTAACAATGGTATAGTCTATTTTATGGTTAGAATTCTTTATATATTGATAAGCAGATTCATCTAAGAAGAGTCCTGACATCGTGTATCTAAGTTTTAAATTATAGTTTTTAAAGATGCTGTTTTTTTCTAAAAAATGGTTTGATTGTTCTTCAAATTTGGAGATTTTATCTTTGGTAATATCCAAATCATCATTTTTACACTGTACTAAAATAATCTCTTGATGTTTTTTAACAACCAAATGAATCTCTTTTTGGGTATTATTTTTCTCTTTAGCATATTCCCAAACGGTATAACCCTGATCTTTATAATGTTTAGTAATTAATGAGCAGTAGGTGGTAATGTTCTTACGTATCTCTACAAATTGGTTAATGGTATTGGCAAACTGCTGATTGCTATTAATTGCTTTATCACTCCAATCTATATCTTCTTCGAGGACAAGTGGATTTAACAGATTATTTGTTTGGTTCCACTTAAATATTTTGTTGAGTTGACTTGTAATTTTTATTGAAAAACTTGACATGATAATCCTTTCTCTATAGTTAAAGTTTACGCTAATTCCTAGCATAATATTCTTAAAAAAGCTTAATTTATAAGGTCGAATATTAATTAAGTGAATTATTGAAATATTTTTTAATATAGAGCTATTCGTATCCGTTTTCTTTGGTTGAAAATCAATATCTATCGACGATTTCGTCTACTGGGTCGGCTACCTCTTCCCTCTCTCTCTTTGTTGTCTCTGTTTCCTCGTCGTCGTTTAGAAAAACAGGCATCACAGACTGAAAATCGGTAGGTAAAATCTAAGCTTTTTCCACAACGGCTACACTTTTTAACAAAATTTCCTTGTTTAAGGGAAGCCTCTATAAAGCTGTTGAGCCTTACTCTTGCTTCTAATGCTTTTTGGGTATCTTGAAAAAACTCTTCAAATTTAAAAGAGAGCCACAGATAAAGAGAAATTTCACGAACTCTGTCTTCGGCATTGAGCATCATTTCGTTGGTTTGTGCAAATTTTGGTAGGTCTCTTGGGGGGATATACTCAACAGGTTTGTTGGCTTCGAGTTGTTTGATATAACGGTGAAAAACCGATTCAATATAGGGTGATGAGATAGATGCAGGGGCACAGGTCAGATGAAATCTGGTTTTTAAATCTAAATCATACTCCGAGACAATTAAGGCAATCTCTAGCATTGAATCAATGTTTGCTGCGACAAAAGGACCTTCGAATTCCATGTTGTCAGCAAAGAAATTTAAGATAATCGAGAGGTTTTCAGTTTCGAGTATTTCGCCAATAAGCATGACGTGTTCTAAACTTGCCATGACCGAGAAAGGGAGTTCTATTGAGGGTAGGGGGATGTGAAATACCGTGCTGATGGTCTTTAACGCTTTGCTGTCCAATGCTCCTATATAGCCGACCTCTTCAAGCCCATATCGACCTGCACGACCTGAAATTTGAGCCACTTCAGTAGGGAGAAGTTCTCGCCTTCGCAATCCGTCAAATTTGTTGTCTTTTGAAAAGAGCAGGGTTTTAATAGGCAGGTTTAGCCCCATGGCAATGGCATCGGTTGCTACGAGTATTTCACTCTTTCCTTCTCTAAAACGTTTCGCCTCTTCGCGTCTTACTTCAGGAGAGAGGTTTCCATAGACCACCGATACCTTGTATTTTCCTGCCAACTGCTGTCTTAGCCCCAATACATCTCTTCTTGAAAATGCAACAATGGCAGTTCCTTTCTCTATCTCTTTGATGGGGGTGGGTTGTGTTAATAGTTTTAGTTCATTTTTACGTTCAAAGTGTATTACCGTAAGAGGCTCTTCAAGATAGTCACAAAGTTGGGTAACGGCATCAAGGGCATTGAGTGAACCTGTTAAGATGACTTTTTGAGCAGGAACACCAATAAGGGCATTTGCCCACGCCCATCCTCGGTCACGGTCATCTATCATCTGTATCTCATCAATCACACAAACATCTACCTCGACACTGGCGTTCATCATCTCGATGGTTGAGCTAATATGGGTAGACTCTTCGTCAATAATCTCCTCTTCGCCTGTGATTAACGAGACACCCACTCCATTGGACTTTAGGTTCTCATACCCCTCAAGGGCTAGAAGTCTTAGGGGTGCAAGATAATAACCTGTTTCGGCTTTTTGAAGATGTTGCAGAGCTTCATAGGTCTTCCCACTGTTGGTAGGACCCACATGAAAAATAATCTCCCGTTTTTGCAGACGAGCCAAAGGGAAAAGGTTTTTAAAGTCACGAATGGTTTTTGCCAACAGCTCCTCTTTTCGTCTCTTCTCTTTAAGGGGACGAATGGTCTCTAAAAAGTGGTAGTTGATGCGTCTTTTGACTTTCTCTTTGAGTTTAAGAGACTTAGAGGTAACTATGTGAGGTTCAACAAATTGTAAAATCGCTTTCTCTATAATGGAATTATCCAGCTCTAGCCCTTCACTTAATTCGTTTAACTCATTCTCTAAATCAAAAATACACTGTTCAAAGCCCGTTTTTATTTCGCTTTTAATATGTTTGAGATCAGCGATAATCGGAAGCTCCTCTTCTCTCCAGATAAGGTTGTGGATAAATCTTCGAGAGTAGGTGGCTAGGGCTGTATAAGGCAACTCTTTACCATACAAAGGATAGGTTTTTGATTTAGCAATATAAAGGCTTTTCCCCTCTACCACCACGCGATACTCGGGGTCAATGGCACTAAAAATATTTTTAAGTATCTCTAACGGGATATCTATCTCATAAAGGTCATCTTTTGGGGGCATCTTACGGATAAGTTGGTTGATTTCATCTGATTTTAGATAACCATGAGTTTTATTAATGCTCATGGCTAAAAAGCCCTCTATCTCTTGTTCTTTTTTGGCTATTGCCTCTTTTTTTAGTGTTTCAAGTTGGGTTCGGATGGTGCTGTTATCTTCTGTTAAGAGTCTGCTTTCAATACTTTGGGTTGTGGTTAGCAGTAATTTATTAAAGGTCTCATGCTCCATATGAAAGGAATAGGAGTGATAGAATTCCATCTCCGAGAGGCTATTGAATAAAATTCCCATTCGATGTTCCCACTCTCTCATTCGTGCTTGTTGTCGTAGATAGAAGAGCTTGTTGGTAATCTTATCGGCATTTATTTTGTTAATGTTGGTGTCAATAAAAGAAAAGAGTATCTGTTGCTCCTCTTGTTTGGTATGTTCATGCTCATCAAGCAGTGAAACAATAAGCCCCACTTTGTCAAGCTCTTGAACCTTTTTTGGTGCTTTAACCCCAAGTTGTTCAAGATAGTTAATAATATTAAGTCGCAAAGAGGTGTTGCCCTCTGACCAGACCTGTCTTAAAGCACGAACCATCTCTTTTTTGACCAACATGGGTACTTTAAGGTCAAGCAACATGGTAAGTTCAATGAGCACATCTTCACTTAGATACTTAATTCCCTCGTCAAAAGGCTCTCCATCCATTAGAGATTTAACTTTATTATTTATTTTGATTGTCTGTTTCTTCTTTTTTTTTGCCATGATATTTTATTCTTTTTAGTGTAGTATACTTGAATTGTTCTCTTTTTTAGGTAACTCAGTTATGGTTCATTTAAAATAATGCTATAATATTGGGAACAGATTAAAACCAATTATTTCTTTTAATTTAAGTTTTTAATGTTAAAATATTAATAAAGAAATTAAAAAGGAAAGGATGTTTTACTAATGAATACACCAACTCATGACCCTTACCTTGACACCATCAGGAGAAGTAGAGAAGATAAATACCTTAAATACCTTAAAGAGCGTAGTAGAGAGCGTTTAAAAAAAGATGAATCGAGTAAGCGTAGTTTTTTTAAACAAGAAGTTCGTTTGACAGATTATATTAATCTGTCTGAAGATTTTGCAAATATTTTAATTTTTACACTGGTTTTAATTATTCCTTATAGTGTTGGAATTATCTTTATATTTTTAATTATTGCAAAGTTCAATATAGAGACCTTTGAAGGCATTAATATTAGTAACCCTGTTATCTATTGGACAATAGGTTATGAGATAGTCGCGTTCTTAATATTAATATTAATTATTAAAAGTTCGATAAGCTTTCGTAAATCTAAATAGGAATCAAAAAAACTTAAATACGATGAAGTGATTTTATGCTACTCTAGCGAAAAAAGATTGATTATTTATATATTCATATTTTAGGAGTTCCTTACCGATGTCAGAGTTATTACATAAAATAGAAAGTGTGGGATTTGTCTTACGACCAGATTCTCCGACGATTCTTCCTCTTTATGAGGGGATTAAAGCAAAGTTTGAAGATAGAGGGATTAAAGTATTTTTAGGAGACCTATCTGCGAAGATGATAGGTTTAAAGGGAATGTCTTTTAATGAGATGTGCCAAGAGGTTGATCTGTTGGTCTCTTTAGGGGGAGATGGAACACTGCTCTCTTTGGTACGCCGAAGTTATGGTTATGATAAACCTGTTTTGGGTATTAATGCAGGAAATTTAGGATTTTTAGCCGATACCCCCATTGATTGTGTCGATGAGATGGTTGAAAAGCTTTTAATCGGTGATTATCGGATTGACAACCGTATGATGATTGAGGGGTATATGCAAACTCAAAGTGGCAGAAAAAATTTTTATGCTTTTAACGATGTGGTTATTACCCGACCTACCATTGCCCATATGGTTAAGATAGATGCCTCGATAGATGAGGATTGGTTTAATACCTATCGAGGTGATGGACTAATTATCTCGACCCCTACAGGTTCTACGGCTTATAACTTATCGCTAGGAGGACCTATTATGTACCCTTTGGCAAAAGTCTTTATTATGACCCCTATTGCTCCACACTCACTTACTCAGCGTCCACTCGTGGTTCCTAGTGATTTTACCATTAATTTACAATCTCCTGATGAGTTGGTGGTGATGATTGATGGACAAGATGATTATATACTTAAAGCAGGAGACCGTTTGGTGATTAAAGGTGCTAAAATGAGTGCCAAGCTTCTGCATAAAAAAGAGCACAGCTACTTTAGTGTTCTTCGTGAAAAACTCTCGTGGGGCGACGAGTAATGATCAACAGGGTCTATATTAAAGAGCTTATTTTTTTTGATGAGGTTGAGCTGGAGTTAGAGAAGGGGTTAATTGTTCTATCGGGTTCAAGTGGAGCAGGAAAATCACTTTTAATGAACGCGATACTCTCAACCTTTGGATATAAAACAGCCGAAGCTAAAGTGTGTGAAATTGCCATTGATAGACCCGTGCGACTAAAGAGTGAAGCTTACGCTCTTGAAGATGAGATTATTGTTAAATCATTGAAAAAAGGGAAAGTTCGTTACTATCTTGATGGACAGAATATCTCTAAAAAATCTCTGAATGAACTTTTTAAACCTTTTGTACAGTATCTTAGTGTGCATGATAGAAATGGTTTTCAAAGCGAACAGTTGATAGGTTTTATTGACAGTGCATTAATTCATTCAAATAAGAGTTTCAAACAGCTCTTAAAAGAGTATAAAAAACGTTATAAGAACTATAAAATTAAAGTAGATGCGTTAAAAAAGATTAAAAAAGATGCACTAAAGTTGGCTGAACTGATAGAATTTACCACTTTTGAGATAGAGAAAATAGAGACGATTAACCCCAAAGTTGGAGAAGATAATGAGTTAATAAAGGTAAAGCATCAACTCTCACGTATTGATAAAATTAACGACGCATTGGGACAAGCCAATAAGATTTTTTTGTTAGAAGAGTCGGTACATGAGGTTTATCGTCTGTTAGAGAAAGATGAGACCTCTTTTGTAGAGATGATGACCCAACTGCGTTCTGATTTTGAAGAGATAGAGATGCTTTGTGAAGAGCTGTCCGAGGTAGACATCGAGGGAGTCTTAGATAGGTTAGAGAAGATTTCTTATTTAAAGACACGCTATGGAACTGTTGAAGAGGCGTTAGAGTATTGCACCATTAAACAAAAAGAGTTGGCAGGTTATCATAATATAGACCAAGAGCAAAGTATGTTGGAGTCATTTTTAGCCATGGAGTTCTCTGAGATCAGTGTAATTGCAGGGCGAATTGCTACAGCTAGACGAAACGAAGCAATTCGACTTGAACAGCGATTAGAACCCTATCTTAATGAGCTAAAGCTTCCAGCACTTGAATTTGTTTTTAATAGCACTGCTTTAGATAATTTGGGTCAAGATCACTTAACCATTAATTTAAATGGTTCAATAGCCACTACCTTAAGTGGAGGAGAGTTTAATCGTGTTCGTTTGGCTCTAATGGTGGTCTCTTTAGGAGTGCTACAAGATGGAGGGATTTTAATTCTTGATGAGATAGATGCCAATGTAAGTGGAGATGAGTCAATCGCTATTGCCAATATGGTAGCTAAACTCTCATCAGCCTATCAGATATTTGCTATTTCTCATCAAGCTCACTTGGCATCTAAAGCCAATCAGCATATACGTATCTCTAAATCAGATGATGTTAGTTGTGTCACCCTTTTAGATAAACAGGGACGGGTTGATGAGATAGCCAGAATTATTGGTGGAGAGAACCCCAATGCAGAAGCCCTCTCATTTGCATTAAAATTGTTGGATTAAAACTCTAAGACACTGTAAACATCACTCTCTATTCCCTCTTTTCCATTTAAAAAGGTGAGTTCTGCAATAAAACAGCACTCAACACAGTGGGCATTGACTTTATTGATTAACGAAGCTGCTGCTTTGGCTGTTCCTCCTGTTGCGATAAGGTCATCTATTAGTAGAACTCTTGCACCCTCTTTGCCCTCAAAAGCATCAATATGTACTTCGACCTCATCAAAACCATACTCTAGTAAATATTTTTCGGCAACAGTAGTGTAGGGGAGTTTCCCTTTTTTACGAACAGGTACAAAACCCAAATTTAGTCGGTCGGCTAAAATTGAACCAAAGATAAAGCCTCGGGCATCAATTCCTGCAATATAATCAAGGTTATAGCTTTGATAACGGGCTTCAAGGTGATTCATTAGCAAGTTAAATGCTTTGGGGGTATTAAGTAGGGTAGTGATGTCTTTAAAGACAATACCTTTTTTGGGAAAGTCAGGAATGTCCCGAATGCTTTCTAATATAATGTTTTTATCTTCTGTTGATAATATTGACATGTTTTTTCCTTTTAAATATAAGTTTCACTTTTAAGTAATATTTCTTAAAATAAAGAATATTCCCATTCAACTTAATCTAAACCCTCAACAAACTCGCTTCATACAAGAAAGGTGATGGTTTAAAATCAAGCTTTTTAACTCGATCAAATTTAGCAAACGAAAGAAACAACTTATCTTTTGCTCGAGTAACTGCCACATAAAAGAGCCGTCGCTCTTCATCTACACTGCCACCTTTTCCCATGAGTTTGGTATTGGGGAAACGACCATCCATTAAATCAATAACATAAACTTCAGTAAATTCTAACCCTTTACTGGCGTGAACGGTCAAAAGGTTTACTCCGTCACCTTCACTTAGTTCATTACCCCCTAGAACCATTGCATTAACAAACTTTCCTACTTCGTTATAGTGTGAAGCCAAATCAGAGAGGAGTCTGGCTTTTCTAGCAATTCTTTCTTGAGATAATGCTTTCTTTTCTTTGTCAATCTCTCCTGATTTCAATTTGGCTCTTTGATTTGAAAGGGTTTCCACAACCGTTGCATAAAGAGGAGAGTTTATTAACTTAATTAACATGGTTTTAGGCTGTTTAACCGATTTAATAGATTTAATAAACTCATAATAATCTTTAAAAAAGAGCAATCCATCTTCGGTAAGTTTTGGATGTTTCAAAATAGGATGAGAACGAATATGTTCATTTAGAGGCAGTTTCGAGAAACGACTCATCGAGCCTATTTCAGTATCGTCATCAAAGAGTCCCAATTGCATGTTTTTTGTCGGGTGAAGTTTGGGCAGAGTATAAACCCTAGGTGAAAGTATACCCGTAAATAGATGACCTTCTCCAAAATGAATAAAACACTCAAACATCTCTTTGGCAAGTGCCGTACCAATTCCTCTTCCATATTCAAAAATATGAATAAATGCCATCATATCTTTAGGGTTAACCAACAACACCAAGGTATCTAGCAAAAATTTAATCTCTTTAGCTTCAAAAAAACTGTTGCCACCTTTTCGTTTACAATTGATTCCCAACTCTCTTAAACTCGCCTCAATTCCATCGGCACTGGCATTGTTTCTAAAAATAACAGCAATGTCATTGCTTGGGGTATAAGAGTGTTTAATATTTTTAGCAATCGCTTGGTATTGCTCAAAAAGCTCATTGTATCGCATTAGTTTTGGGGGATGGTTTTTCCCTTGCTTGGTGACCACGAGCTTTTTGGGATAGATACGTTCATTTCTCTCAATGACTCTATTCGCTAACGATAAAATACTTGCAGTTGAACGATAATTTTTACTTAAAGTAAAAACAGTTGCATTAGAGTACCGAGTACCAAAAGTGGCAATATTTTGAATATTGGCACCATTAAAGGCATAAATACTTTGGTCATAATCTCCCACACAAAAAAGGGAATTAGATTGCAACGAATCAATTAATGCACTCTGAAGGGTATTGGTATCTTGATACTCATCAACCAAAACTTCGCTCATCTCTCGTTTTGTTTCTAAAAGGACTTGACGCATTTTTAATAAAAGGTCATTAAAGGAGACAAAACCAAATCTGTCTTTAGTAATTTCATACTCATCTATAATATTCATGTAGATGTCTATCAGTGGTCTATGCTCACTATATTTTTCTAAAAACCAAACATCAAATCCCTCTAGTGAAGCATTTTGGTAAAGGTTATACTGCTCATAAAGATAGGTTGAAGAGAAGGGTTGAACATCATGATTAAGTCGCTTAAATTGCCTCTTTTCATAAATACTACGAAAAAGAGTCTTAAGTTCCGAGGGTTGCTTAAGAGTGACTTCTTGATTCATGCTTTTAAGCCATCGGTAGCTTACTGCATGAAAGGTTCCTGATTCAATTTTACTAACCACACTAGGGGGAAAGTAACGTCCCACACGTTCAAGCATCTCTCCAGCTGCTTTATTGGTAAATGTTAAGAGTAATATTTTTGAAGGCTCAATGCCCGAATGAAGCAGATGGGCAATACGTCCAACAATAGTGGATGTCTTTCCTGTACCCGCACTGGCAATAATCAGATTATTGCCCATGGGTGCCGTCGCAGCACTTAGCTGTTCAACATTAAGTGTGCTAAGAGGCATTGGCTATTGACCAATGATATAATAAGTTGGTCTATTTTCTACTTTTTCTATCTCTACTTTATATTTGGTTGCCCAACTCTCTACAGCTGAGGTAAATTCATTTTGAATTTCAGTAGAGATGTCTACACTTCCTTTTATTTTTAGACTATTATGTGAATTTGACATTGCCACAAAACCTTTAACATGTGCTAGGTGATCATGTAGAGAAAGGATATGATTTGAAAATTTGTCAAATTTATTGGTATTGTTGATAATGTTTGACATCTGCTCGATTGATTGTTCTGTTTTTGAGTACCCAAGTTGAGAGAGTAGTGCTTCTGGTGATAAATCTATATTCATTTTATATTCCTTTAGTCTGTGTTTTATTGATTATAATATAAAAAACCAATATAAAACTTTATCTAAAATAAAGTTTGTCCTAGTTTATATTCGATAAAATTACAAAAATTATAATATTGGATATATAAAATGGACTATTTACAAATAACAGGTGGTGCCAAACTTAGCGGTGCCATTAATATCTCAGGAGCAAAAAATTCAGCCCTCCCTGTCATCGCTGCCACCATTCTTTCAGATAAACCCGTAACTCTAACCAATCTACCTAATGTGGTTGATATTCGTACTCTACTTAAACTTTTAACTATTTTAGGAGGAGAGGTTGAACATAATAATACTATAGCAACAATTAATAATGGTACCATTAATTCAACCAAAGCTGTTTATGAAATTGTCTCTCAGATGCGTGCCTCTATTTTGGTTTTAGGACCACTTTTAGCACGATTTGGAGAGTGCGAAGTAAGCCTACCAGGGGGGTGTGCTATTGGTCAACGCCCTATTGATTTACATCTTAAAGCCCTAGAATCAATGGGTGCAACCATTGAGATAAAAGGAGGATATGTTCGTGCTGAAGCTCCTAATGGCCTGAAAGGTGCCAAAATTATTTTTGATAAAATTACAGTAGGTGGTACCGAAAATATCGTTATGGCAGCCTCTTTAGCTCACGGAACCACGACCATTATTAACGCAGCCAAAGAGCCAGAAATTGTACAGCTTTGCGAAATGATAAAAGAGGCAGGAGTATCAATTGAGGGTGTTGGAACTAGTACCTTGATTATCGAAGGGACAGGGCAAAAACCCTTAACATTTAAAGAAATCAAAATTATTCCTGATAGAATCGAAGCGGGAACCTATCTTTGTGCTGGTGCAATTACCAACTCCTCTATTACCATTAAAAAAGCCAATGCGATGCACATTCAAGCTACTATTGATAAACTTGAATCAATGGGATGCTGTTTTGAGATAAATAATGATGAAATTACCATTCATCCAAGCAGTAGACTTAAGCCTGTTAGCCTCATTACCTCGGAATACCCAGGATTTCCTACCGACATGCAAGCACAATTTATGGCAGTAGCCACCATGGCAATTGGCGAGAGTGTTATTGAAGAGAGGCTCTTTGAAAATCGTTTTATGCACGTGAGTGAATTGAATCGTTTAGGCTCAGACATATGGCTAAAAGGGAGTGTCGCCGCGGTACGCCCTGTGGCTGAACTTAATGGTGCCGAGGTAATGGCAACCGACTTACGAGCCAGTTCTGCATTGGTCTTGGCAGGTTTGGTTGCCAAGGGAGTGACCAATGTGCATCGTATCTATCATTTGGATAGAGGGTATGATGATTTAGAGGGTAAGCTTTCGGCTTTAGGAGCCAAAATAGAACGATTGAATAATAGAGTTTAGTAATGTGCGTAAAAACATCACTTTTATAAAATTTTTAAAAGATTCTTATTCTAAATAAAGAACTGTACATAATAGGTTAATTAAAGTGAAGTATACTTCTGCCCTAAAATAAAATAGACGGAGAGATTATGCACCCTATTATTGCACCCCTGCTTATGCTTCTTTTTACTGTTATCAGTTTTTCTGAGACAGTAAAGGTGGGCATCAAACCATCAGAACCTTGGGTTATGTACGATACAAACGTAAGCGAAGAGAATAGAAAACCCATTGGATTTAGTATTGACTTATGGAATAAAATTGCTCAAAATTTGGGCAAAGAGACCGAATGGGTTTACTATAATTCAACCTCAGAACTGCTCAATGCTGTAAAAACAGGGGAGGTAGACACTGCCATCTCTGCCATTACCATTACCTCTCATCGAGAAGAACAGATAGATTTTTCTAACTCGATGTATGAGTTAGGACTACAAGTAATGGTGAGTGCTGATAACACCTCGTCGAGTGTTTTAACCATTATGGGCAAAGAGATAAAAAAGATGATGAATCTTCAAAGTACGATTATCTTTTTACTCTTTTTCTTAATCACCATTCACCTACGCTGGTATGTTGATAAAAAAGATGAAAACTCTAACCTTTTTGATAAAAGGTACCTACATGGAATTACCGATGCCTTTTGGTGGGGAATCACCATGCTTGTAACATGGGAGACCCCTTTAAGTAAAGGATTGGCTCGTATCATTGATTTAATGTGGCACATTGTTGGTATTATTGCCATTAGTATCTTAACAGCCATTGTAACCGCTGCATTAACAGCTCAAAGTATAGCTGGTTCTATTCGGAGCGAAAAAGATTTAGCAGGTAAATTTGTAGCTGCCGTGGCAACCGATGCACCTATAAAATATATTGAAAAGATTGGTGCCAATGTGATACCTGTTAAAAGCCTAGATGAGGGTATTAAACTAATTAGAGAAGGCAAAGCCGAAGCACTGGTACACGATGGACCAAGATTGGCTTATATGGCAAATCAAATCAATAAAGAAGAGAAGAAGAAAGTTTTGTTGGTTGCACCATTTCAATTTAACCCACAAAACTACGGTATCGTTTTTGCATCAGGAAATGAATTTAAAGAGAGTGTTGATAGAACCCTCTTGAAACTAAGAGAAGCCAATGGGCTTAATAAGAGTTTCCATGAAGAGCTTAAAGATAAGTGGCTGAAGATTAAATAAACACTTTAAAAAACTAGGAAGCAGAAGAGTCTGCTTCCTATGTTTAGGAATGAATCCTATTAAAATTAAAAGAGATGAGCCACTTGCAAAATACCAAGAAAGTAGACAATTAAAATATTATGAGGGGAAAAAGCTGAAATCAAATTTCAAATAAGTTATAATTTTTAACCACAAAAATTTAACAGAAAAGAGATATCAGCTATGACAAACATTGTACCAAAACTATCAACAAATTTATCTAAAATGTGGAATAAAATTCTAAATCTTGAAATAACACTTTTTCCAACATTGAAAGAGGAATTGAGATTAGAAGAGTTGTCCACCAAAGAAGCAAAATTGATTAAGATTCTAGATTTTGCAGAAATTGAAAAAAATATAACCATTTAGAAATGAAGACTATAGAGGAGA
>DCAF01000054.1:32163-32298 GCA_002311915.1 Sulfurovum sp. UBA1140
TATAGTGGTGCAAATGTTCATGATAGTTCAGTTGCCCTACCTTTGATGGAAGAGACAAGCAACAGAGTAAACTATCTCTATGACCTACAAGATGCAGGATATGATGCAGACATTATTAGAGAGTTTTCAGAAAAT
>DCAF01000054.1:32652-34298 GCA_002311915.1 Sulfurovum sp. UBA1140
CAAGTGGCTCATCAATGTAATAATTGGAACAGTAACTATAAAAATATGTCCTATATTGTATTCCATTTCACACTCCTTTTGGTTTTTCTTGATGATATACGGTATCTACTATTTGTGTATTTGTTGAAAAGATATGGGTAAAAAGAGAGTGATATTTTATTTTAAATAAAAAGTGAGCTAAAAAGTAACAATTGTAAGAACCAAGATAGATAGATATAAAGGATAAAAAAACACAATGTAACCAAATGAACCATACTCCAATAGTTATGGTTCAGATTATTTTACTACTTATAGAGTTTGGCTTTCATTCGTCTAGCGTAACCCTCAACAGATGCATCTAGTACATTCCACTCTATCTCCACCGCGTAGTACCCTATCATCTCACCCAATATGGTAAAATTCATATAAATATTTTTACTTCTATACTCTTCTACAACCATATTTTTATTGGTACCCGTCAGTTTGATGGTTTTTCCATTCACCACCACAGAATCAAACTCTAGCGTATTCTTTGCAGGTTCTCCATTGTAAGTAAAAGTCACCATCTCAAAGTCTTCAATTTTTGCTGTTTTCAAATCAGTAGAAAACTCAATAGTAGAATTAAAAGTATCTACTTTGGTACAATCTACTCTATTTTCATCACGGAGTTCAATTGCAAATTGTTTACCTGCTAGAGCCAAACTTGATGGCATACTATCAAGATAGATATCACTATTGTCATAATTTGTACAGTATGGTTTCTCCTCTTCCCCATTCATAGAGCGATTACCTGCCCTCTTATATTTGCAAACATAAACGAACCCATCTTTCATCGCTCCTGCTCTGTATCTAGCCGTAGCACATCCTACCTCTCTCGTCTCTTGCCAAATTACCTGTGTATAGTGTCCACATTTAATCAGCTTACCCGTATCATAATAAGCCTCTTGACAACTGCCATCAGCATAGTTATAGAGTGGTTTCTCTTCATCATACCAGTGAGGCATTGCATCAGTCGTAGTAAGTGCTACCTTATCACTATGGGCATACAGATTCTCTCCATAACCGTTCACTCCATTCTCTGAGTCATGTTCAAATCTTCCATTGGCAGCTAGAATATCCGCATAGGCTTGTGCAGCCTCTTCCAGCGCTAGGCTATAAGTTAAATCAGAATCAGTAAAATAGTTGTGCCGTTTTTCATTATGTAATGTTAACACCTCTGCTTGAATGGCCGTTAATGCTTGAGAGCCTACGGTTACAATCACCACATCTTCATCCAACTCTTGATTGGATGAAGCGACATCATCCTCTTTAGAGTCACTACCACAACCTACAAGTAGCACAACCATACCAATGGTTGTTACTAATTTAATTGATTTTAAAAACATAAATATCCTTTTTATTTTTACTCCTCAAGTATGAGACCTAATCGATTGATGCGTTTCCAGTTCCCACCATCGAGCATACTCTGCCCACCACTTTGTACCTCTTTACACCCAACACATATCTCTGCTACACCATCATGAAAAGGGAAAGCAAAGTCATAAAAAGGCTCTAAAACTATATCAAGATTTCTATTAAAAAAACCAAATTTTAAATTTTAAAATTTAGCATTTTAGGGTCAGGTGATGAAAATAAACTTTTAAGTAAAAAATAGCTACAATCTAAAA
>DCAF01000052.1 GCA_002311915.1 Sulfurovum sp. UBA1140
TGATGGGTGTCGTGGAGTAAGTTGTATTTTATATAAGTTAGGTCTATATTCAAGAGAATTTAAGAAAAATATATTAATTTGTAATAAAATAAGTAAATTAGTATAAAATTAGCAAGTATTTTTAATAATTAAATGAGAGTGATAGCCTCTGTTTTCACGCGACTTTATTAAAACTTTAGATAGAATATGTTAAAAATTTAATCGAAGGTTATAAAGAGATGAAAGTTGTTGTTATACAAGGTCCAAATTTAAATATGTTGGGTCACCGTGAACAAAATATTTATGGTCCAATGAAATTAGAAGATATTCATAAGCAAATGCAAGGTTTTGCAGAGCAAAATGGTATTCAAATAGAGTTTTTTCAAAGTAATTTAGAGGGTGAAATCGTAGATAGAATTCAAGAGTGTATGGGTGAAGCCAATGGTGTTATTATTAACCCTGCTGCTTATACCCATACCTCTATCGCCATTCGTGATGCGATTGCGGCGGTACAGATTCCAACAATTGAAGTGCATCTTTCTAATATTTATCAACGAGAAGAGTTTAGACATAAATCACTAATTGCTCCTGTATGTGCAGGTCAAATTACAGGATTTGGTCCATTTGGTTATCATATGGCAATGATTTCCATCACTCAAATTATGAATGAAATTAAAGCAATGAGAGATACTCAACAGGCACAAAAAGCTCAACAAAACCTACAAGGTAACTAAAAGCCAACGTTCAATGCTAATGAATTAGCGAGGCTAGAACCATAGGCTCCTACTATGCAATCTGCATTTTAGGAATTGGCGTGTTTACACCCGAACTATTTTTCAAGATATTTATTATAAAATTTCTTTTGTGGACAAGTAGTGTCCACACCCATAATCTAAGGTAAAAAACTTCCCATGAACTATATATTAAAAGATGAAAATGCAATCTATTATGAGTGTGGTTACAGTTGTGACAATGCACTATTTATTAAACTCGGTAGCGAGGCATTCTTTTTGACCGATGGTCGCTACATGATAGATGCCAATGAACAGGTTCAAAATGCCACGGTAATTATAGAGCGTGACTTATATGCCAAAGCCAATGAACTACTTAAGCAGTCAACCATTAAAAAGCTCATCTATGACCCTAAAGAGTGGACAATTTTCTTTTTTGAAAAGTTAACTTTTGGCTTAAAAATAAAATTAAAAGCCAAACCTGATTTTTCACATAAGAAAAGAATTATTAAAAGTAGTGAAGAGATTAAAATCTTAACGGTGGCAACTCAATTAGGAGCAAACGCTTTTGATATTTTTGCAGAACGTATTACAGAAGAGGGGTTTGGTAGCAGTGAATATACTTTAACCTATATGGCAAAAACAGCTCTTTCAAATTATGGGGAGTATGAACTTTCGTTTGACCCCATTGTAGCAGTTAATGCCAATGCAGCCAAGCCTCACGCTTTACCCACCGAGAATCTTTTAGATAAAGGTGATTTGCTTCTGGTTGATGCAGGATTAAAATATAAAAGGTACTGTTCGGATAGAACACGAACGGTGTTTGCCAACAGTAATTTTTCATTTGATACCAAGCAAAAATTTAAACGTAAAAAGATACAAAAAGCTTATGATACAGTTTTAAAAGCCCATGACAATGCCATTGCCAAAGCCCGTTCGGGTATGAAAGCCAAAAAGATCGATGCCTTAACCCGTGATATTATTACCAAAGCAGGTTTTGGTGAATATTATGTACACTCTACAGGTCACGGGGTGGGGTTGGACATTCATGAGATGCCCTATATTTCCTCTAAATCTGATACGATTATCGAAGATGGTATGGTCTATACTATAGAGCCAGGTATCTATATTCCTAATGAATTTGGTATTCGTATCGAAGATATGGTGGCAATGGTGAATGGTCGAGCTATGGTTCTGTGAGAAAAGTCTTAAATGAAAAAAGTAGTTTGTACTTTTCTCGATATTATCCCCATCTCTCAAAAACAAAATCAGCCAAACCTTATTGGGCAGTGTTGGGTATTGGGGGGAATATAGGGGATGTTCCTCGTCGCTTTAATCATCTTTTTTGGGTTTTTAAATCTTCACATTTCGTTGATATTATTGAAACAGCTCCTATTTTGCAAAACCCACCATTTGGGTATTTAGAGCAGAATGACTTCTATAATTCATTAGTAATTGTGAAAACATATTTAAAACCTAAAGCACTTTTACGCTATATTTTGAATATAGAAAAAAGATTTGGACGACAACGTTCTTTCCAAGATGCTCCTAGAACACTGGACATAGATATGATTTTTTATGAAAATATATCTATGCAGACAACAGCCTTAACTCTGCCCCATCCTGCATGGAAGCAGAGAGATTCTGTATTGATTCCGATGTCATTTATACAGACAAATTTAAAAAAATTATATAAATAAGAGAGACCATGAGTAAAAAAGTATTGGTAGGCATGAGTGGTGGGGTTGATTCAACCGTTACTGCAATACTGCTACAACAAGAGGGTTATGAGGTGACAGGTGTTTATATGAAACTTCATGATAATGAAGCGTATCATCAATCTAATTTTACAAAAGTAGAACGTGTGGGTGCTTATTTGGGTATCAAGGTCTATTTTCATGACCTCTCTAGTGAGTTTAAAGAGAACGTTTATGACTATTTTGTAGATACCTATAAAGCAGGACTTACTCCTAACCCCTGTGTGCTGTGTAACCGAACCATCAAGTTTGGAAAAATGGTTGAGTTTGCTAACAGCTTGGGTATTGAAAAAGTGGCAACAGGACACTATCTTAATTGTGATGGTGAGTTTTTTTATATGGCAAATGATTTAACCAAAGACCAAAGTTATTTTGTAGCACAGGTAGATAAAGCAGTATTGCCAAAACTCATTTTCCCTTTAGGTTCGTGGATTAAAGAAGATGTAAAGAGCTTTGCTAAAAATATACCTGTGTTACAAGATATAGGAGAGCAAAAAGAGAGTTCTGAAATCTGTTTTGTAGAAAATGAGTATACCGAAATATTAGAACGACACATGAATATTGACCAAGCAGGTGAGACCATTAATGCAAAAGGTGAAGTGGTGGGAACCCATAAAGGGTACATGCACTACACCATTGGAAAACGAAGAGGATTCACCGTAGATGGTGCACATGACCCCCATTTTGTATTGGCAATTGATGCAGAAAAAAATCAAATTGTGGTAGGAAAACGAGAAGAGTTGGCAAAAGATAGTTTTGGCATTAAAAAAATCAATCTGTTTGAAACCTTTGATGGAGAGTTTAGTGCCACGGTTAAAGTACGATATAGAACCCAAGACATTCCATGCCATGTAACACTTGATGGAAATTTAGGAAGTGTTCAATTAGAAGAGAGCGTTTACGGTTTGGCCTATGAGCAGGTTGCTGTCTTTTATGATGGTAATCGGGTGATAGGGTCTGGGGTTATCTGTTAATATGCAACCATTAAAATCTCTACTATTCCCCTTTCTTCTCATCTGTTTTTTATCTGAAAATATTTTAGCCACAACATTTACAATGCCTGAAAATATCAGAAAACAGCTCTGTTATGAACTCTCGGGGGGGGAGTGCTCTTTAGAACAAGAGTTACACTATGGAGGGCATAGTGAACTTGTTAATGATAAGATTTTGCTCTTCTTTTATCTTTATGATAAACAGACCATGTACAAACATGGATATGCCAATACCCCTGTTATTGTTGATACAAAAGGGAAATGGAGAATTATTAAAAGTTCACTAAGGGCAGAGATTCAGAAGATAAAACAAGACCCTCTTGGGGGTGTTTGGGTAAGAACACTATGGATGATGGAGGGAATTTTCCCCTCTCTGTATTACACCAAAAATGGTATTAAATGGCAAGAGATTGCATTTCCTAAAAATCGAGAAGTAAGCAGTAGCTTTGAAAATTTACAGATCTGTCTTTTGGGTAATGAAGTGGAACTTACCTTTAACAGTATTGATGATGAGACAATGGTTAAAACGTGGGAGACCTCTTATGCCAGTGCGATAACTGAAACTCCTCAATGGAAAGAGGTTAAAGCAGAAAACCGTTCAAAATCAGCCTGTCGTAAACCTGATAGCGATAAAAGTGTTTGGGGTTTTAAACAGAACAGAGGATTAGATATTCTTTTTACGCATAAAAATCAATCTGTTAAGATTTTTTTACCCTATAAAATATCAGCACCTCCACAGTCACTTTATACCATTCAAGTGGCTGTCTTTAAGTATAAAAAGAACATTGACTTGGCACTTAAAAAGATAGGTGTTGTCCATAAAAATTTAATTTCTAAAGAGGTTAAAAAAGGAGAAGCTATTCAATATAAACTTTTCTTAAATTCTTTTTCAACTAAAAGAAAAGCTCAAGAGCGATTGAACTCTTTAAAAAAACAATACAAAATAGAGAATACCTTTCAGAATGCTTTTGTTACTAAATTACCTAAAAACTAACTGGCAAAACCACTCTTAAAGCCAGACTGTCGTTTCTCTTGAACAATGGCTTTCTGTTTCTCTTTTTTGTGGGTGTCTTTCTCTACAAATATCTTTTTACGGGTTTTTGGATCCATTTCGGTATAGTACATCACTGCCGAATAGGTTCCAGGAGTAGGAATAAATACTTGAGCCTGTTCAGGGTTAATCTTAAGTTCATGGGTGGTAAAACGTTTTAGTGCGTGCATATCTTTCTCTTTACATCCAGGGTGGGCAGCGATGAGGTAGTAAGTCATAAACTGTTTTTTACCAAGGTCACGGTTTAGTTTATCATAAAGCTTTTTAAAATCTATAAGGGTCTGTTTTCCTGGTTTTCCCATTAGTTCTAAAACATGAGGTTCGGTATGTTCAGGTGCAACTTTCATCTGCCCTGAGATGTGGTGTTTAACCATCTCTTTTAAGTAAGAGTATCCGTGTCGCTTATCTTCGGTAATCAAATCATAACGCACACCCGAGGCAACAAATGCTTTACGAATTCCCGGAATTTCTCGAACTTGACGCATCATGTTAACCACCCGTGAGTGGTCGGGTTGCATTGCCCCACAAAGTGCCGTGGCATCAACACAACGTTTATAGTCGCAAGTTCCCTTTTTAAGCTTCTTATCACACTCATACCCATACATATTTGCCGTAGGTCCCCCAAGGTCAGAGATAATACCCTTAAAATCTTTATACTCTCTAAAATCTTTTGCCTCTTGTACAATAGACTTTTCACTCCGTGTTCGTATGGTTCGCCCTTGGTGGACTCCAATAGCACAAAAGTTACACTCGCCCCAACACCCTTGATGGGTCATAATTGAAAATTTAATGGTCTCTAAACACTTTACTTTTCCATCTTTTGCATAATAGGGGTGCAGTTCACGAGTAAAAGGGAGCGATGAGACAGCATCCATCTCTTTTTCATTTAGATAGTCACAAGGTGGATTTTGTATGGAGTAACGGGTATCAACTTGTTGTGAAAGCCCATTGGCATTAATGGGGTCGTTGTTGTCATAAAAAAGATCAAAAAGGTCAATATATCTATTTTTATCATCCAAACACTCTTTATGTGATGGGAGTTGATGAAACTCAGCATTTGGCTCTTTGGCAATATAACAGATTCCACGAATGTCTCGCCACTCTTTTTTGTTGTCGAGTGCAGAGGTTAGGTCATAAATTGCCTGTTCGCCCATGCCATAAATAAGAATATCGGCTTTAGAATCAAATAGAATTGGCTTACGCAGTTTATTTGACCAATAATCATAATGGGTTACCCGTCGTAGACTCGCTTCAATTCCCCCAAGAACAATGGGTACGGTATTTTTAAAGTTTTGTCGAATCAGGTTACTATAGACCAAAATAGCACGGTCGGGGCGTTTGTTGTTTTTTCCCCCTGGGGTATAGTCATCGTTGTTTCTAAACTTCTTAGTGGCAGTATAGTTCGAGACCATTGAGTCGATACTTCCTCCACTTACCCCCCAATAGAGCCGTGGTTCACCCAACCGTTTAATATCTTTGTCACTCGTTATATCAGGCTGACCAATCATACCTACTTTGTAGCCCATCTTTTCAAGCATACGCCCGACCACGGCTACCCCAATAAATGGAGAGTCAATATAGGCATCACCACTCACCAATATAATGTCACACTGTTTCCAACCGAAAGCATCCATCTCTTTTTTAGTGGTTGGCAAAAAGCTTGTGGCAATGGGATTGTTGTACTCTTTATGTTGGTTCATATGATGATTCCTTGGTTATGTTTTATATTATGAAATAATAGCATAAAGTTTTAATTTAAGAATTATTACGTTAGACCCAAGTATGCTCAACAAATTCACGCTAAGGAGCTTAGTGATGAGATACGATTATCTTATTTTTATAGGCAGATTTCAGCCATTTCACACAGGACACGAGAGTGTCATTCGTAAAGCATTACAATTGTCAGATAAAGTTATTGTCTTAATAGGTTCAGCCTATCAGCCACGTACCGTTAGAAACCCTTGGGATTTTAATGAACGAGAAAGTTTAATGCGTTCAGTTTTTTCAGATGAAGAAAACAGACAAATTTTAGCTTTTCCTCTACTTGACTATACTTATAATGAGCAGTTATGGATAAAATCTATTCAACAATTAGTAGCAGGAGTTGTACACTCCAAAATAGCTTCTAAACCGAAAATAGGTCTTATAGGTCATCAAAAAGATGCCTCGTTAGACTATTTAAACCAGTTCCCCCAATGGGAAAGAGAAGAGGTTGAGAATTATAATAATATTTTATCAACCGACATTAGAGAACTCTTTTTTGACAACGGAGAGTTAAGTAAAGCGTTAAATACAAATGTATCTATAGCTTTAGAAAAGTTTAAAACTACCAAAGCTTACGAGCAAGTACAAAATGAGTTTCACTTTATCAAAAAATACAAATCTGCATGGGACAAAGCCCCCTACACACCAATGTTCATAACCGTAGATGCAGTGGTAGTCCAATCTGGACATAAACACAAGTATTTGATGACCCTTATCGGTCAGCACGAGGAAGAACCGTTACTCAT
>DCAF01000055.1:0-966 GCA_002311915.1 Sulfurovum sp. UBA1140
GTTTGTTTGCTAGGCTCATTTTTTACTCCATTTTATTTCAAGGATTTTTAATTTTCATTATGGTATAATAATTTTGTACACGAAAATTACCACCTAAATTCCTTCGGGACCACTTCTATTTAATCTTTTGGTAGTTTTTCGCAGTTTATCACTGCGTAAATAGAAGGTAACTTTCTAATCAATAATCTCTTTTAACTGTTTTTTCAACTCTTCAAAATCATCTTGACTTATCATCCCAATTTTATTAAGTAATCTCTTCGCATCTAAATTTCTCATTTGAGATAAAATAGCAACACTCTTTTTATCTTTTATAAATTCAAATTCAAAATAGTATTGATTTCTCTTTTCTGTCGTAGATAAAGGAATCGCATAAAAAGAGCTGTTACTAAACTTTTTCACAATTAAAATAGGTCTTATAAATTGATTACCAACACCATTTTGCTCAAAACCTATATTTTTACCTACTTTAGCATTGAAAATTTCTCTCTCTTTAAAGTTTCTTTTTTTATTATCTTGACTTGTTTTCTTCTTTATACCATTCCATTTATCAAACTCTTTCAATATTAAGTCCTCGTATATTTTATTATGAGTAATTCTACATCAAAGATTTTAAAATATACTTAACTAGTTTGAATATTAATAAATATTTCTGTACACTTCTATAATTCCTATCTAAAACTCAATACTTTTCTCTCCTATGGAGTTTGAAATACTAGATTGAATATTAATGATAGGATTACTTCACAACCTCCAAAAACCCAAGCCCCTTCATACAGTTAGCCCCCATCCCAGTATCTAAAACCATAGCCAATATATCCTCATCCCCCTCAATCTCATAAACCCCATACCAAGCTTTCATCACTCCTTTACTATAATGAAAGATTCGCTCTCGTGGCTTTTGGTCTATGAGTTTTATAGATAAACTTCCCTCATAAGCTTTTCCAAATAGAGCTTCATATTTTTGCA
>DCAF01000055.1:1109-21685 GCA_002311915.1 Sulfurovum sp. UBA1140
ATTTTTTTACTAGATTTCCCATCTTTAATATTGGCACAAACAAAACCTCCTACTCGCATAGGCGATTTGATTTTAGAGTTTCGCTCAACAATAGAGATAGAGGTGTTGGTCAGATGTATCTCTCCTAATTTCAGAGAGTTCATCAGCATATACTGAGCAAGTTGTTTCTCATTTTGGGGATTTAGAGCTACGAATTTAGCGTGTATCTCATTCTCTATATAGGCGATTTTAAAATTCATCGCCTTAAAGACTTTGCCATTGCTGTGTTTATATCCCTCATGCTCTTTGTCATCTAATGCTGTGTAGATGTAAGATTGAAAGAGTTTGGATATCACTCTTCTGATAGGTAGGTTTTTTGTTGGTAGTTTTGTTTTTATTATTAACATGAGGGGATTATAGCAGAAATGGAGACAAGGGCTGTCTCTTTTTAAAAGATTAAATTTCTACTTCTCTATTCGCATCTCACATGCATGTACTGTCTGCTTCTCTTTAGGTGGAATCTCCATATAGCTTTTTGAATAGAGGGTGATTAAGTAGTGGTCACAATCGTTGGGTACAAAAAACTCTATCCCCTCGAACTTCATCTTTTTAAGTGGATAAATGGCGTTATAATCAAAAGCACCTGCTACATCTGGCATTTTTCCACTATAGATAACATTGGTACCATTTTTTTTCTCCCAACCGATATGTAGCCTCTCTAAACTCTTTTTTAAAAATTTTCTAATTCGGCTACAGTTAAACTTTTTGGCAGAGAAAAATCGAATGGCACTAAAAGAGTATTGATAAAACAGGTGGTTTATTTTGGTTTCGTTAATGGCAAACATTGGGAAAATATCAATAAAAACACCTTGATGATAGACAACCTCTTTACCCTCTTCATGAAACTCTATAATGGTTGCTTTATCGGAACGAATTTTCATATAATCAAAAGGAAATGAAGGGTCGGTGGTTTTATTTTGTAAAAACATCCCCTCTGCCAATTCACTCTGAGCAATTTTAGCAAAAGTTCGATAATCTTCAACAGGCATTGAGATATCTATATCATCATCCCAAGGAATAAAACCATCATGCCTAACGGCTCCCAACAGTGTACCACTGTCTAACCAATACTCTAAATTATGTTTTTGACAGATGGCATCAAACTTTACCAACATCTCTAACATAATAGCTTGAGCCTCTTTTAATACCTTTGGGTCAATATTTCCCATTTATTATTTTCTATCTATTTTATAATAATCATAAAGAGCATTAATAAGTACATCGGTATAAGCTCTGGTCATATCACCCATGTGTGAAACTCTAAAAATAGTATCTCTCTCTGCTCCACCATTGGGGCAGACCATTACTTTGTATCCATCTTCTAAAGCATTCACTATATCCATTGCACTTTTACCATCGGTTGGTGTCAGTGTGGTCATTGCATTGGGCATAAATGGCGTATAAGCTTTAAGTGGTAAATCTTTAATGCTCTCTCTAAAATACTCAGCTATCGCTTTAGCTGATTTAATACTCTGCTCTACGCCACCTCTTCGCTCAATTTGTGCCAATCTGGCTTCGAGTTGAAGCATAATGGTCACAGCAGGAGTATAAGGAGTCTGCCCTCGCTCACCATTGCTTAAATAGTCTTTAAAGTTAAAATAGAGATTTTTAACCTCTTGAACACGTGCCAATGCACTAGGAGCCAAAATAACCATCGTAAGCCCAGGAGGCAAAGCCAAACCTTTTTGACTACTGGCAATCACCACATCTATATTTTGAGCCGACATATCAATAGGGTCGGTCACCAACATACTAATGGCATCTACAATGAAAAACATATCATTTTTCTTGGCATACGCACCCATCGCCTCTAAATCATACAGATGCCCCACACTGGTCTCATGAGCATTGACAATTAGTGAAGTGTAGTTCTCTTTTGGAGCCAAGGTGGCTATATCATGAAGATTGGTGTTTTTTACTTTAAAGTCTGTATGGGGAATATCATGCGTCGCACAAATGTTCACAAATCGACCTCCAAAACCACCACCATGTACCACCAAAGCGTTGTCATCTTTGGTAAGTAGATTCATTACTACCGACTCCATTCCTGCTGTTCCTGACGCGGTTAAAAAGATAACTTTTGAACCCTCTGGTGCATTAACCATCTTTAATAGCCCTTTTTCACAAGCATAAGTCACATCAGAAAACTCACAATTTCTAAAATAAGGGGTCTGCTTTGCCCCCACTTCTAAAATTTCATCAGACATCTTAACAGGTCCTGGGGTAAAAATGTAATAATCCTCATATATCATAAACTAATTCTCCTTCTTTTTGTTTTCTTTTTTATTCTCATTGTATTCTAATAAAACTCGGTTGATCCCAATCATATCTGATAGCGTTAACATTTTAGATTTACGTTTTCCCCGTTGAATCAATGAACTAAATTCAGCAATCATATAACGCAATCCACACCCCTCAAACTCATAGGTAAACTGGTAACTCTTATGGGTATCTTCAAATCTAAAATAGAATGTTTTGGTTAACCACCACGGTGCAGGAATATAAACATACCCTTTGGTTCCAGAGATAATCGCATCTTCTTCAGACTTTAAACCTGTGGCTACTTTAGATACCCCCAATGCACGATTTTTATGCTTGGTAATAATTAAATTACTCACATCATAACCACTCTCATTGTCGTCAAAAAAGGTAATGTCTTTACTTTTTCCTAAAACTTTATTAACCAACAAAGAGGTATAACTTGATAAAAGATTGGTTGCCCCCTGCTCAATAAATGAGTCAGGATACGCCTTCTCTTTATACAACGAAGTACGGGTGACTCGAACCTCTTTTATCTCACCAATAGTTCCTCTTTCTAGCTCTCGAAGCAACTGATTAAACGCAGGAAGAAAAGCCGTTTTTAGTGCAGCTAACAGCACACGTTTCTCTTTTTTTGCTAAAGATAAAAGCTCTTTTAGCTCCCCTTTTTCTAAAGTCAAAGGATTTTCACACAACACGTGTTTTCCTGCCTCTAATGCTTTTTTTATTAGTATATAGTGCTTTTTTAACGAAGTATTAATATAAACTGCCCAGATAGAAGAGTCTAAAAATTCATCATAGTTGGCATGACCATATTTAATGGTATCATTGTTGTTGGTAAACTCTTTAACTGCTAAAAAATCATCAGCATAAATACGATTAATCTTTATATTAGAGACATATTTTGCCTCATCAATAAACGCTTCGGTATCACGACCCAACCCTACGATACCCAGTTTAATGGTATCAAAGGTCTCTTTACGAAGTTTGGTACTTGATATCCCTTCGGTTCGTGCCAAATACTCCACATGGGTATACTCGTTAAGATAATCAAACGCTCCTACCCAATCATCACCAATGGCAAAAACATCTACATTGTATTTGTGTATATCTTCTACTTTTTGGTTTTTATGTGTCTCCACAATAACCTTATCTACAAAATCTAAAGCCTCTATGGCTTTGACCCTCTTCTTAGTACTTTCAGAAACATTTAGCTTTCCTCTTGAACGATCATAGTTCTCATCGGTTACACCAACAATAAGATAATCCCCCAATGCCTTGGCTCTTTTAAGTAGATTCATATGTCCAATATGCAACATGTCATACGTTCCATAGGTAATAATAGTTTTTTTGTTTCGCATCTATTTGATTTCCCCTTTCAATTTGTAATTATTATTACAAATAGTCTATTGTATACAAGAGGGATGAAAGCAATGAGCCTCTACCTTTATAAAAAATGATGCTATTATACACATATTTTAGCGATAATAGCGTAATTAAACCAAAATCCGATACGTAATAAACGACAATACCCAAGCCACAAAAGTCGTAAAGAGAAACAGATAAAAGAGATACCTATACCCACCAGCCTCTTTGGCAAAGACCATTGATGCTGCCAAACAAGGCAAGTAAATCATAACAAAGACAATAAATGCCATTGCCGAAGCAAACGATACATTGGCTTGAAGTGCTGAAATCAATGAAGCGTTCCCCTCATCGACATCATCACCCACAGCGTAAAGAACACCAAGGGTTGAAACCACTACCTCTTTGGCTGCCAATCCTGTTTCAAGGGCTACTGCCATCTTCCAGTCAAACCCAAGTGGAGCAAAGAATGGCTCTGATGCTTTTCCTATCTGACCCAAGTAGCTACCCTCTAACTCTGCCAGTTGTAGTTCATTTTTCAATGAGGCTATCTTCACCTCATCACCACTAGCTTGGTCTATTTTGACCTCATACTCTGCACCCAATATTGGCTGTTTTGGATACGCCGTCGCAAACCAAATCAACATGGAAGCAGCCAAAATAAAGGTACCTGCTTTTTTCAAGTACCCCATTGCTTTACTATAAACAGTGTGCCATATCAGAGCCAATGAAGGCATACGATATTTTGGCATCTCCATTACAAATGGCTCATCTTCACCTTTAAAGACAAAGATTCTAAGTATCTTAGCCATCACCAAACCAAGTAATGCTCCTGCTATATAGATAATAAAAAGAATATCTCCTGCCTGTTCTGCCCCAAAAAATGCCCCTGCAAAAAGAACATAGACGGGCAGTTTTGCCCCACATGACATAAACCCAAGTATAAATAGCGTAATGAGTCTATCTTTTTCACTTTTTAGCGTTCGTGTGGACATATAGGCAGGAACGGTACAACCAAAGCCTGTTACCAAGGGGATAAAACTCTTGCCATGCAGTCCAAACTTATGGAAAAATCCATCCAACATAAAAGCAACACGGCTCATATATCCTGTGGTCTCTAAAAGAGCTAAACCGATATAGAGAATAATAATATTGGGCAAGAACATCACAACAGCCCCCACTCCAGGGATAATACCATCAACAATCAAACTTTTTGTCCCCTCATGAGGAATAATCGCCCCCACTATCTCACCAAATGCACCAAACCCTGCATCTATCAAATCCATTGGCACTGCACCCAGCTCAAAAGTCAGCTGAAATAACGCCCACATAAAGAAGAGGAATATGGGGATACCGACAACTTTGTTGAGCAGAATATCATCTATCTTTTTGGTCAATGTCTTTTGACCTTTTTTCCTATGACAGGTGACTGTCTCCATACGGATACCTCGGGCGATAGCAATATATTCACTAGCCTTAATATCGGTAATATTTTTACTATCATGGTGGGTATAGATATGTTCCAAAGAAGCGACAATTCGTGGTTGTAACTCTATCATAATTGGTTTTGAATGTAACTCTTGGTAGAGGTCTTTGTCTTCAAATAGTATTCGTATCGCCATCTCTCGTGAGCTTAAATCTCGAAGTTTAAAAGCTCGTTCATCAAAGAAAGTGCTTAGTGCCAAAATCTCCTCTTCTACAGGGTTAGAGTAGATGATATTGGAGTTGTCTCGATGTGGGGAATCGGCTATATCATGTATCTTCTCTAGCAACTCCTCCACACCCTCTTTGGTATTGGCAGAGACCAAAATAACAGGCACACCGATAATCGCTTCGAGCTGTTTTACATCTATCTCTAAACCCTCTTTTTTAGCCTCGTCAGCCATATTAAGAGCCAATACCATCTTTTTGTTTAGTTTTAAAAGCTCCAAAGTCAACAGTAAGTTTCGCTGTAAATGCGTAGAATCAAGAACATTGATAATAACATCATACTCTTCATTAAGCAGATAGTCATAAGCAACTTTTTCATCTTGTGAATACCCACGAATGGAGTAAGTCCCTGGCAAATCCACCATCTCAAACATATGGCAGTGGTGTTCAAAACAGAGTTCAGTCTTCTCGACCGTCACCCCTGAAAAGTTCCCCACTTTAAGACTGTTTGAGCCACTCATGGCATTAATTAGCATCGACTTCCCTACATTGGGTTGACCTGCCAAGACAATTTTAATCGCATCCATTATATCTTCTCCACTTCTATATCTACCGCTTCACTTCTGCGTAGTCCAATAAGCGTACCATCAACCAGTATCTCCACGGTCTGATTGCCCACTGAATAAGCCTCAACACTAAACTCACTACCTCTAGCCACGCCAAATGAGACCAATCTAGCCTTTAGTGACGCATCGGTATCTATCTTTATAATAATGGCTCTGTCGCCTTTTTTTAGTTCTGAAAGTTTCATCTCTATTTCCTAAAAATTATAATTTGCAAAAAATCTAACCATATTACCATCATCATACATATCCGAATAGATTAAATCGAGTGTATGGTTACCATTAACGGCGTAACTTATAACATAGTCTGTCTCATTTTCACCTTTGTCAAAAGCGACATGGGTCAATGCCAAAGTTACATCAGTAATCGCATACTCAGCTCCTACCAAAATCGCCTCTTGGTCAAGAACTTCTGCTACCGTATGGTCTTCACTAGAGGTAAAAAATGGACCTCCACCAAAACCATTGGCAACTGTACCATCTACTCTATTATAAGCTGTACTAAGTGCCAACTCTCCAAAATTCATACCTACCGAGACTCCAAAAGCAGAGTTCTCGTTATCTTGGTCGGTATATTGCACAGCAAGATTAAACTGCTCGGTCTCGTATCCTGCTTCTACATAGTTAAAATTAGCATCATCTAGTTTGTAGTGCCATGCTTGGAGTGTAGTGTTCTCTACACCCTCATAAATCACACCTGCTGTCAATACAGCATCACCTGAACCTTGCATCTCATTAAACTGTTCAGGCGTATCGGTATCAACCCCTGACCATTTATCCAAAGAGGCTAAAACAATGGTAGTATCTGTAATATCTTGATTGATAAGCGTATAACCCTCAAAAGTGTTTGGAATCATCCCAATATCATCACTATCAGCATAAGGCGTATCAACAATCTGTCGCCCTGCTTTGATGCTGGTTTTGCCTAAATCAGCTTGAATATAGGCTTCACCAACAATGCTATAGCTGTCGTTATTGGAGTCTAAGAACATCCCCTCTTTGTCTTTTCCAAAGAGTGCATTGGTGGTATAAAAGGTAGCCCCCAAGCTAATACCTTTAAGTGGGTCAGTTTTAACTCCAAGGCTTCCACCCAAGGCAACAGTTGAAGCAGTTCCACCTTTGTCATCTTCAATACGAACAACTCCCAATCTTAGTTGCCCCTCTGTTTGTGCATTGGTAAATGCCTCTTTTAGACTCTCTGCTCCCATGACGCTTGTGGTGCCAAATAGTAGTGCTGTTAGTGTTGAAACTGTTAATACTCTTATCATCTTCATAATCCCTAATCATTTTGCTAAGAGAATGATAGAGAATATCAACTTAATAGGAGATTAAATGATAATCATTTTCAATAATATTTTTTTGGGAGTTCATCATAAGGCTTGGCTGTATCAAAATAGTAGCCCTGCCCATACTCTATGCCAAAGCCTTTTAGAACCTCGACAATCTCTCTATTTTCAACAAACTCAGCAATCACCTCTATCTCGTTCTGTTGACAAAAAAGTGTTAGTGCTTGAATAATACTGTGGGCTTTTTTATCGTAGTGCAAATTTTTAATAAGACTGCCATCAAGTTTCAAATAATCGATCGAAAGATTAAGCAGATGGTCTAAATTTGAGTATCCACTTCCAAAATCATCAATACATATTTTATAACCAAATAGTTTCAATTTTTGAATAGAGATTTCAACTTTATCATAATCAACACTCTTATTCTCTAAAATCTCTATTAACATTCTATTAGAGATATCTGAACTGCTAATAAGTAAAGAGAGTATCGCCTCGTTAAGTAGGTCATCGGAACTTAAGTTAATGGCAACACTAAAATCTCTATCTTCTCTTAGTTTTTTTACATTGTACTCTATCACATGCATACCAATTCGACTATAAAAATAACTGTCTTCTAAATCAGGCAAAATCTTATCGGGATAGATAATCTTGTTGCCATCTTCTATCCGTAAAAGTGCTTCATAATGGTGTATGGTATTGTCATCAAGGGCAATAATTGGCTGATAATAACAGACCAACTTCCCTGCATTAATTAAATCTTTTAATCTCTCACGATAGACCCTTCTATCATCTGATATATCAAAATAGTGTACGCTGTTTCGTCCATTGTGTTTAGACTCATATAACGCTCCATCGGCTTGATGTATGGCATCTTGAAGTGTCCCAGAATTTTCAGTCTCAATCACAGCACCAATAGAGAGGGTCATCTTAACCATCTCGTTATCAATTTTAATATCAAGAGTCTCAACCATCATACGAATATCTTCCATAAGGTATCTAAACTCTTGAACACTCACTCTTTTTTTACCAATGAAGAGTAAAAATTCTCCCCCTCCGTACTGTATAAAAATATCCTCGCTAGAGAGCAGAGAAGAGATATTTTTCATTAACAAGACAATAACATTGTCCCCATTTTTATGACCATAAATATCATTAATTCGTTTAAATAGATCAATATCAACCAAAGCAATATAGTAGTTAGAGAAATTGATACGCTCATAGTAGTCGGTCAAATAGAGTCGTGAAAAAACATTCATATTTGGAATCTTATACATTCTATTTTTAAGATGGGCAATCCATATAAAGTATACCCCTATCAAAAGTAACAACAGCAGTCCTGAAATAATCACTTTAAAAAAGAGATGAGCAAAACTACTAAAACGAGAGATCAGAACATCCAAACTTTTTTGCGTATAATCTATAAGCATAAATGCCACCACACGGTTCTCTTGAATAATCGGTTTAATTAAGGTAAACCCCAAATTCATTAACCCCTCTTGTATATATATCTCTCTTTTTTTTCTAGCTTTCACTTTCAGAAAAACTGCCAAATCTTCATAAGCAAAAAGTTCACCCAACTCACCTTTATCATCTTTGGAGCTGTCTAACAGGTAATAGAGTTTACCATTATCTAAAAAAACAATAAAAACAGAAGCAATATGCCGATTGGTCAGATGCTCCAAATAAGATTCATTACTAATACGTATATCCATATTAATAATATTTTTCTCAAGAAAACTCCCATTGGTATCGGTAATGTGGTCAATAATACGTTCAGCAGAAGCATCAACCCCTTCAATTGATTGACTTAAAATAATATTTTTAAACTTATATTCATAAGTGGGTAGATTAATATAGAAATAGAGTAAAAGAGAAAAAATAAGTGTGTACGCAATTAATGCATAGTAATAGATTTTATGAATACTAGAAAATATGAGTTTATTATACAAAAAAATATCCTAACTTGTTTCTAATTTTAAAACATTCTAACATAAAAAGATTTTGAATTGTGTACAATCAGAACCTCTTATTTAAATTAATAGAATAGTTTTTCTAATAAGCTTTTTTTTAGTTCAAAGATATTATATGATATATAAGAGCTGTATTATTTTAACAAAAACTATTCTTTACTATTATTTAATTTATAAAATATAAAGGATTCAAATAAGACTCTTTAATAAGGTACTTATTCAATGTAGCTGACAATTTTAACCCTCTGTTTTTTAAACGCTCTTCAATAAACACAATATGTGTTCGTCCTTTTTTAATATAAATGGCACCAATATTTTTTTTATTTTTTTTCAATTCACTGTAACTTTTGGCAATCATCATTTTATTACTCTTCTTAAGTTTTGGAAAAAGTAAAATATCTGCCTCTTTTAGTGTGGTAAACATCACTGAACTCTTTGTCCTCTCTAATTTATTAACAAAAAGGGGATTATCATTAAAAAATTTAAGGGGTTTACTTGATTTTAGCCCTAAAAGTGCTTGATTTACACGATGAACGTCCAATTCAGCCCAAATAAAAAGAGGTAGCAGTAAAAATAGAGAAATAATTTTACTTTTCATTTCAAATCCTTTACGTGTATCATACGATAAAACATTATAAAATTATATAAAATATAGATTCTAATATTTTTTTTTATATCAGTGTGAAGCAAATGTGACTCTTATCCTAACGCTCTTATATGGGGTTTTTTTGATATAATTTCAACACTTAAGAATATCAAGGATATATATGCGTGTATTAACAGGAATTCAAGCCTCGGGTAAACTTCATATCGGAAACTACTTTGGAGCCATGAAGCCAATGATAGAGCTTCAAGAGCATGAAGAGCTGTTTACTTTTATAGCCAATTATCACTCACTCACTACCTCGAAAGATGCCAAACTACTTAAACAGTTAACCCTTGATGCGGCGGTGGATTATCTCTCGTTGGGTATCAATCCCGAAAAAACAACATTTTGGGTTCAAAGTGATGTACCTCAGGTGCTTGAACTCTACTGGATTCTCTCTAAATTTACCCCGATGGGACTGCTTGAACGTGCCCACTCTTATAAAGATAAAGTTGCCAAAGGTATTCCTGCCAATCATGCCCTTTTCTCATATCCTGTGCTTATGGCTGCCGATATTCTACTACTTGACACAGAAAAAGTTCCTGTAGGAAAAGACCAAATTCAGCATGTTGAGATAACACGTGACATTGCCATTAAATTTAATAACGAATATGGTGATATATTTACCCTGCCTGAGTACATTGTCGAAGACAACGTTGCTACCATTCCCGGTATTGATGGTCAAAAAATGAGTAAAAGTTATAATAACGCCATTGACCTCTTTATGGATGAGAAACCTCTACAGAAACGTTGTAATAAAATTATCAGTTCATCCACTCCTCTAGGAGAAGCACTTGAACCTGAAGGGTGCAATATCTATGCCTTAGCATCACTATTCTTAGATGATTCTAAAAAAATTGAACTTCAAGAGCGTTATAGAAGTGGTAAAGAGGGATACGGTCACTTTAAAAAATACCTTAAAGAACTTATATGGGAAGAGTTAGCAGAGGCCCGAGAGAAACGAGCTTACTACTTAGACAATATGGATATTGTGAATGATATTTTAAGTGATGGTGCCAAGAAAATGCACAAAATATCTAATGCTAAAATGGGTGTTATTCGTGAAGCAGTGGGGTTGATTTAAGAGAATATCTATCTCTTACCTCCCCGTCCACTCTTTTTCTCTTTTTTGGGTTTAGCCTCATCAAACATCTTAAATCTATCACGCTTGGTGGTTTTTCGCTTTTTCTTAGTAGGAGCCTTAGCACTCTTTTTCTTTCCAAAAGCACCATCGGTTTTTTTAGTATGATTCACATTTTTTCTAGCCCCTCGCTGTTGAGAGGTTACTTTAGGAGCATACCCCTCTATTATCTCTCTACTGATTTCCCTACCCATTAATCGCTCTACATCTTTTAAAGCCACCTCTTCTTTGGGTGAGACCAGCGTAATAGCCAACCCTTTAACCCCTGCTCTTCCTGTTCGACCTATTCGATGGATATAATCACCCGTTACATGAGGAATATCATAATTCATCACCACTTGAAGCGTTGGAATGTCCAATCCCCGTGCAGCGATGTCGGTAGCAACCAATACGCGAATTTTCTCTTCTTTAAACGCCTCTAATGCTCTTTTTCTTACACCTGAACTCTTATCACCATGAATAACCAAGGTTTTTAAACCACTTAGATTTAACTCTTTTGCCACCTCGTCAGCCTCTTGTTTCTTACGTACAAAAACCAAAACATGCTGATAATTTCGTGAACCAATTAAAAAAGAGAGCAGTTCAGACTTAAGCTCTTTAATCACAGGATAAACCACCTGTACAACGCTTGAAGCTGAAGTTCCCATACTGTCTACTTCTATAAGTTTTGGACGATGTAGTATCTGTTCTGCCAATCGTTTCACCGAACCTGAAAGTGTGGCAGAGATTAAAACATTCTGACGTTTAGTCGGCAGATGATTAAGTATCTTGGTTACCTCATGAACAAATCCCATGTCTAAAATGGTATCGGCTTCATCAAGAACCAAATATTTTACGGCATCAAGTGAAATATTCTTCTGCCCTATATGCTCTAGTAACCGTCCTGATGTAGCAACAACTATATCCACGCCACCTTTTAGCCTTTTGGCTTGTGCAGTCATATTAGAGCCACCATAAAGCACCATACTTTTTAATGGAAGATACTTACCGTACGCTTCAAAACTGGCATGAACCTGCCGTGCCAACTCTCGTGTGGGAACCAAAACAACTGCTTTTAGATGGTGTTTTTCCTCTTTAAAATCTCGATTAAGCTCTTGAAGTATTGGCAAAGCAAAACCTGCTGTTTTACCTGTACCTGTTTGGGCTCCTGCCATAATGTCACGACCTCCAAACATGGCAGGAATCAACTCTTTTTGGATGGGGGTAGATTTTTCATACCCTTTATCATGAAGGGCTTTTAATATTTGGGGGGATAGACCTAAGGTGGCAAGTGACATAGAGAACTCTTTATTTTTTTGATATTATACCATCTTACTCCACAACATCAAATCAATACCCTTCTTAGCCTGATGCAGAAACTCTATATTTAGTTCAACACCATACGAAGAGTTATGCAAAGAGAGTTTTGGTGTCTGGTACTGCAAAAGCCAATCTATCTTATCTTTTAAGGCGTTAAGCATTCCCTCTCCTCCCTCTATTAAAATAAATGAGGGTTTCTCGAAATCTTCTAAAATATTCGTAACCTTAACTTCTCTGCCAATAATAGAAAACAGTGGTATATCTCTATCAAAATTATCCTCTTTAGAATAGATAGTAATATGGGGAGCATTCTCTCCTGTAAATCTACAATCAAGCGTGGGTCTATCAACTCTAACCGTATTTCCACCAATAATCATTCTACTACATACTGCACGAAGCTGATGAACATGAGTAAGAGAATCTTTTGAACTTAAATAACCTCCACCAATTTTACCATTAGAAGTCTGGGCTATCTTAAACAATACAAATGCCCGTTCTTGCCAAATTAAAAATGGCTCTAACAGTTCAAGTGCCTCTTTTTCACAAACAGCAATCTCAACCTCTATACCCTGTTGTTGCAATCGTTCTACTCCAGCATCATGTCCTTTAATCGGGTCAAGCGTGGCAATAACAACTTTTTTGGGTTTAAGATGAGCTAAAAGCGAAGCACACGAAGGGGTTTTTCCTCTATGAGAACAGGGTTCTAGGGTGACAAATATAGTACAGTTTGAGAAAATATTTTGAGGAAGTGAGTATAAAAATTTATGCGCTTTGTTTGCATCAAACGTATCAAACAGAAGTTCTTGTTTAGAGATAATTTTATAGGCTTCAAGCAGTGCTAAAACCTCTGCATGAGAAGTTCCTGCTTTTTGATGGGCTTCAACAGCAATAATTTCACCATTATAACTTACCAATGCACCAACAGCAGGATTGGGATAGGTTAAACCTTGATATTGCCACGCCTTAGCGATGGCAATATTCATTAAAAGTTGATTATTTTTTATTCCACTCATAGTAAGTTTTGGCTTTAGAGATGTCACAATAGTTAAAAGTAACCGCTTCTTTTTTAATCATAATGGTAAAAGATTTTTCATCAGCAGAAGTTATTAGACCCTTCTCTTTATCACCACCATTAATCTTAAACTTTACCCGTTCACCCACAGCTGAGATAAAATGTGTAGAACTCTCCAATTTTCTCTCAATCCCTGGAGAGCTAACTTCTAAATAGTAACCACCATGCATTGGAGGATTTACATCTAAAAAAGGTGAAAGTTCATTAGAAATTTCGGCACAAAGGTCAAGGCTTACACCTCCCTCTTTGGTGATAAAAACTCTAAAAATACTCTTGTCACCTTCTGCAACAATCTCTGTACCATAAAAATTTGCTCCATTTGCCTTAACCATCTTGGCTATCTGTTCATTAAGACTCATTGGATTCATCCTTATTTTTTCGTTGACCTATCTCTTTAAATAGGGCTTCTATACTGGCTATACGCTCCAACTGGTCATCAAACTCAAAGGTAAACTTAGGAGACTTAAACCACCCTTCACTCTCTCGAACGTAGGTTGATAAATAGCCTGAAACAGCTCTTAACTGTTTCAAGGCTTCATATTGCTCTTTTTCATTTAAATACGATTTATCAAGATAGACTTTAGCATCATAACGCCCACGAGAACAGACCACCTCGGTAACAGCTAAACCATTAATTCTATTATCATTCATACCCGAAAGAGCCTCTGGAATCAGTTCTACCAACCTAGACTCGGTTCTCTTTCGTTTTATCTCTTCTTCTCTCATTGTGGTAAACCTAGTCCAATTTCACTTGCTCTTCTACCATTTTGAAGGTTTCAATAACATCACCTTCTTTAATGTCGTTATAGTTTGCCAACATAATACCACACTCAAATCCGTTCTTAACCTCTTTGGCATCATCATTAAATCGTTTTAATGATGAGATAGTAGTCGTATAGATAACAACACCATTACGAATAAGTCTAGCACCTGCATTTCTAAGAATAGAACCATCTGAGACTTTACACCCTGCAATGGTTCCTACTTTTGCTACACTAAAGGTCTCACGAACTTCTGCTTGACCTGTAATCTCTTCTGAAATTACAGGACTCATCATACCACCAAGAAGTGCTTTAACATCATCTAAAAGCTTATAAATAATTGAGTAAGTTTTAATCTCAACACCCAACTCTTTTGCTTTTTTCCTAACAGCACCCGTAGGTCTAACATTAAACCCTAAAATGATTGAGTGTTCAGAAGCATCTGCTAGTTGAACATCTGACTCTGTAACACCACCCACACCTTCGTGAATAACATTAACTTTAACCTCTTCATTCTTAAGATCAGCCAATATTCCTTTAATTGCTTCAAGAGAACCTTGAACATCTGTTTTAATAATAACAGGTAACGATTTAAGATTACCCTCTGCAATAACAGCTGAAAGATCTTCAAGCGTTACTTTTTTACTCTTAGAAAGCTCTTTGGTTCTTGCATATTCAGCTCGTTTATCAGCAATCTCTCTTGCCTCTTTTTCACTGTCCATAACAATCATCACGTCACCTGCCGTTGGAACTTTACTCAATCCAACAATGGCAGCAGGGGTACTTGGATTAACGGTTTGGGTTCGCGTACCATCATCAAGTATCATGGTTTTAATTCTACCATAAGTAGTACCTACTACAAAGTTATCACCTATTTTAAGAATACCATTTTGAACAATAATATCTGCAACTGCACCAAAACCTTTTTCAAGTGAACTCTCAACAACAATGGCTTTGGCATTTCTAGTAACATCAGCTACCAACTCCATCATCTCAGCTTGAAGCAGAAGCACATCAAGAAGATCATCAATACCCTCACCCGTATGGGCTGAAACAGGCATGAATTCGTACTCCCCACCCCACTCAACAGGTGTAATCTCCATATCTGCAAGTTGAGATTTTACAAGCTCTGGATTCGCACCCTCTTTGTCCATTTTATTAATAGCGATAACAATCGGAACACCCGCTGCTTTAGCATGAGACAATGCCTCTTTGGTCTGTTCTTTAACACCATCATCAGCAGCTACCACAATAATAACAATATCTGTTGCTTGAGCCCCACGAGCTCTCATTTCAGTAAAGGCTGCGTGACCAGGAGTATCTATAAATGAAATCTTTTTGCCATTTTTTTCTACTTGGTAAGCACCCACGTGTTGTGTAATTCCACCTGCCTCTTTAGCAGCTACTTTTGTAGAACGAATTCGGTCAAGTAGTGAAGTTTTACCATGATCAACGTGACCCATAATTGTAATAACAGGAGGTCTCTCTACTTCATTTTCATTAGCAATGGCATCATATACTTTAACATAATCCAGTGCATCTAATGGATCAACCGTATGTACTTCAACCTCAAATTCATCGGCTAAGATTTCAATAGAGTCTTTATCTAAAAAGTCATTTTGTGTAAACATGGTTCCCATGGTAAAAAGTACCTTAATCACTTCACCTGTACTTTTACCGACTTTTTCTGCAAACTCATATACCCGTACATTTTCAGGTATCTCAATTGAGGTAATCTGTTCGGTATTCTCTATTCTTATATACTTTTTACGCTTTCCACCACGTCTAAGCCCTGAAGGTCTACGTCTATGTTGACCACCACTTCGTCCACGACCCTGTTGAGGATTGTTTCCTGCTCTTTTTTTAGCTTCCTCTTTACGTTTCTGCTCTTGCTTCATCATATCTTCATAGATATTTTTATCAGAGAAATCAAGCATCATTACTTCTGGCTCTTCTTCAACCTCAGTTACACTGTTTCGTCCACCACCAAAGCCAGTATTTGACATAAAGTGCAGTCTCTCTCCACTCTCTTTAGCTTGTGCTATTTTTTTAGGCTTTTTCTTAGAAGGAGGCGTTGGCATACCTGCAATTCTAGATTTCTTAACTACATTGATTTCAGATTCAGGTTTTCGCTCTTCAACGATTCTAATTCGTGGTCTCTCTCTATCGGCTTTTTTAATAACCGTAATACCAATACGTTTTCGTTTAATTTTTGGTTTTACTACAACCACAGGCTCCTCTTTAGGAGCTTCAGAGACTGCATCACTAGGCTTAGCAACACTCTCCTCTTTTTCTGCTACTACTTTGGTAGTAGGTTCAGCTTTAGCCTTCTCTTCAACCACGTTATCTACCTTCTTCTCTTCTTTAATTGGTGCTGTAATTTCTGAGTTTTCACTAACACTCTTAACAATCTCTTTAACAGGGGTTTCAATTTTTTCTACCTCTGCTTTTTTCACTATCTTAATCTGTTTCACCTCAGGTTTTACTTTTGGTTTTGGTTTTACACCATTGATAACATACTCAATCAATATACCAGCTTGCTCAACTGTTACAGAACTGTTTGCTACCTTTACATCATAACCTAGCTCTTTAGCTTTTTCAATAAGTACAGCGTTTGTGGCACCTGCCTCAGCTGCTATCTCTTGGATTTTAACTCTATCCATTCTTATCTAACTCCTTTAAATACTTAACAAACCGTTCACCATCATTCGCAGAGAGTCGAAAACGCTTAATTAAGCCTTTTATCTTTTTTTTATTTTCACCACAAGCAGCACATAAATAAAAACTTCTACCTTTACCAGTATAAGGAAAAACTTGGTTAATATCTTGTTGTAATCGTATTAGCTTTTGTTGCAGGTCTCTTTCTCTACATGCTATACACATGCGTATAGGTTCATTTTTTCGCATAATTATACCCAACTTTTGTTATTAACTCTTTGAAGTTACGCCATAATTATCAAGAGTCTTCGTAAATACCCTAAATTTAGGGAATCTTTGAGCCAATGCGTTATGAATTTTTTCAGCATCATCCGCATAACAGAGCGAGAAAAAAGTAGAACCACTCCCCGAGAGGGTACTCATTAACGCTCCATTTAAAAGCGCTGTTTTTTGTACCTCAAAAAGCTCTGGCATCTGCTTCATACGTCGTGTTTGATGTAACTTATCTTTAGAAGCAATCCGTAACAAATCCCACGACTCCGTCATAAATAACGAGGTCATAAATGCCGAACGTGACAAAGAATAAACCATCTCATCGGTTCGATAAATATCAGGTAAAATCGTTCGAGACTTTGCTGTAGATATGGTCTTGTTTGGTACAACCAAGACCGCCCGTAGATACTCGGGAACTTTACGTTTTTTACTATAAACTTTTTTATTCTCAACACATGCCACGTTAAATCCACCCATCACCGCAGGGGTAATATTATCGGGGTGTGGTTCATATTCCAGTGCCAAGTTGAGTATTTTTCGTTTATTGTATCGCTCACCCGCAGCCACGTAAGCCGCCGTTAACGCAGCAGTAATTACAGCCGAAGAGCTTCCTAACCCTCGGGAAATAGGAATACGATTGGTAAACTCAAATCTAAAATTATCTCTACGCTCTTTTAATTTTTCATACTGCTTATTAAAAATACTCATAAAAAGAATATTTTTACGAATGTGTGGGTTTTCTGCTCCCTCACCACGGGTAGAGACCGAAAAGAACCTAGAAGGCTTAATAGTAATCTCATTTCTAAAATTTATCGCCAATCCAAGGGTGTCAAATCCAGGTCCAAGATTGGCTGATGTTGCGGGTACAGATACAAACAAAGTACGTTTCCTTTGCTGATGCTATAAACTGTCTGTTTACACGGCGGCTAAAATATACAAAGGTTTATTGTCGTTTAAAATTGTCACTTCACTCAACATGGAAGGTAATTGAAACCGTTGCTCTACTGCCTCATCAAATTTTTTTGTTATTATAGTGTTATTTTCTTTGATAAAGTAAAGTTTTCCCATCGCTTTGATGGGATTTTGACCATTCAGACTAAAAGCGTCACACCCATCAAATTGAATACCCTTTAAGATCTCTAAAGTACGCAAAGTAATATAGGTCAACTTAATAGCCATATAACTGCCAGGTCCACTTGTGTAAAGAACACGATGACACCTATATTTTTGCATAATCTCTATCAAAACTTTTAAAAGTATCTCTGAGGTTTTCTGGTTACTCTGTATCGTTTCAATTAACACAGAATCTTTATAAACACCAATCAGTAAGGGTGAGGCTATCGCAACGATAAGCACTTCATAATTAGGCAAAACTTTTTGCAAAAGCTCTACTTTGTACCCGATTTAATGTAACCATCTCATAATTTGCACTATCTGCCAAAAGTTTGACCGTCAACTCATGATTAAGCTTATGACTCCCTGCAAATGACTCATAAGCACCTAGAACGTTATGACCCATCACCATCATATCACCCATTGCATCTAAAATTTTATGACGGGCAAACTCATTATCAAACCGTAAACCCTCAGGGTTAAGCACCTTCTCATCATCCAAGCCAATAGCATTATTTAGACTCGCTCCAAGGGCAAGATTGATACTCTGAAGATACTGAATATCTCTAGCAAAACCAAATGTTCTTGCCCGTGCAATCTCATCAATAAAGGGTTTCGTCCCAAAAGCATACGATTGTGATTGCTGACCAATAACAGGGTGTTCAAAGTCAATCTCAAAATCAAATGTCACGCTATCACTTGGCTTAAGCCGTACAAACTTATCACCATCAGTCACTTCAACAGTTTTCTTAATCCGAATCACCTGCTTTGATGCCTCTTGCTCCTTGATACCTGCTTCATCTAAAAGCAGACAAAAAGAGTTGGCACTTCCATCCATAATAGGTATCTCATTTCCATTGACCACGACACGCATGTTATCAATTCCATACGCATAAACTGCCGACAAGAAGTGTTCAATCGTCGAAATAGATCCTTTTTCTGAACCGATAACCGTCGCCATCTGTGTATTAATAACACTTGAAGGAGCTAAAGGAATACTCAAAGCCAACTCTTCTCGATAAAAAACAATACCCGCATCGATTCCCAATGGTTCCAGTTTCAACTTAATAGGCTCTCCTTTATGAAGTCCAATTCCTACCACTTCAACAGATTTTTTTATGGTTCGTTGATTCATATTTATGGTTTCCTCTACTCTTTTTTAAAAACATATTATAGCATAATTGTATAATTATTGTAAAATGTGATTTTTTATTTTATTTTTAAATTTTATTTTATTTTATTTTTTTAAATATTTTATAATCTATTAAAAAAGTATTCTACTAAAAAACTCCTGAGAAGTCCAAATTTTATTTAAATATTTCTTAAATAAATTTATTAGTTTAATTAATTTTGAATTTGATTACATAACTTTTCACTTTCATGGCTAATTTTTAACTAATAATGTTATATTGTCATACAAATAAGACTAAATTAGTCCTAAATAAAAGGAAACCCAAATGCCATACAACAGTTTAAATGTAGAAGAAATAAGAGTCATTGAAAATAGAGGTACAGAAATGCCTTTTTCTGGAAAATTTAACAGTTTTTACCAAAATGGTACGTATACCTGTAAAAAATGTAACACTGCACTTTTCAACTCAAATGACAAATTTGATTCAGGTTCAGGATGGCCAAGCTTTGATGATACCATAGCAGGAGCAGTTAAAGAAATTCCAGATGCCGATGGTAGACGCGTAGAGATTGTTTGTGCCAACTGTGGAGGTCACTTGGGTCATGTTTTTGAAGGTGAACAGATGACTCCTAAAAATACACGACACTGTGTTAACTCGGTCTCTCTTGATTTTGAAGCCCTAGATGAAAAGAGTCAATATAAAAAAGCTTATTTTGCCTCGGGATGTTTTTGGGGTGTAGAGTATTGGTTCCAAAAACAAGAGGGCGTTATAAATGCTGATTCAGGTTATATGGGTGGACATACCACGGAGCCAACCTACCATGAAATTTGTCAAAAAGATACAGGTCACCTAGAGACAGTAGAAGTAACCTACGACCCTAAAGTAGTCTCATTTGAAACACTGACCAAACTTTTCTTTGAAACCCACAATCCAGAACAGATGAATGGTCAAGGTCCAGATATTGGTCCCCAATACCTCTCAGCCGTATTTACCAATAACATAGAAGAAGAGGATACCGTGCAGATACTTATCAATCAGTTAGAAGAGAAAGGGATGAACATCGCCACCATGATAAAAGATGCCAATGAACATAAATTTTACATTGCTGAAGATGAACATCAAAACTACTATAAATTAAGAAATTCTCAGCCTTATTGTCACGCTTATACTAAAAGGTTTTAATTTTTATGCTAATATTATGTTCAAAAAATATTGGACATAATATCAAGTCAACTACCTCCCCCAATCCTTAACGGATATGGAGGAGGCTTGATTGACCAGATTCAGT
>DCAF01000058.1:0-1320 GCA_002311915.1 Sulfurovum sp. UBA1140
GAAACGGCTGATGGGCAGTATCTGTTGGAGACCTATGACCCAACCAAACCTATTTTACTTGAACTTCAAGATACAGATAATGTTCACTATGATGATGGTAAATTTACACTAAATCACAATGGATTTAGAAGTAATGAAACAGAGAAAGAGCTTTCTTTGTTAGAATCAATGATAGATGCAAATCATCTAAGCACTCAACAGGTAACAGCCATTAGAGAACTAGAGCGTGAAGAAGACCAAAATAAGTTCTATGCTGTTCTTTTAAGAGATTTAGAGACCAACTTAAATACTCTTCGAGATATAGAGTTAACAGCAATTCAAGCGATGGCAGGGAATATTAAAGAGATGGCAGAAGAGTTACTCTTATTTGGTGTAGCAGATACTCTACCTCAACGAATTAATGCTTGTAATCAAAATAGTGTTTGTGTGGATAAGATTTTAGATGAGTTATCAAAAGAGTTGCTAATTACTGATGCTGAAGCACAAGTGATAAAGCAGGAACAAAATGGAAATGATTCAAATCAAAATAAAATTGATATGGCAAAATATATGCCTACTTCTTCTATGAACAAAGATTTTATATCTTATTCTAAAACAGATGGACAAGAAGAACAGATAAATACTAATTCAGAGAATTATGTAGTTAATGATAATATTATTTCAATAAATGCCAATGGTATTATACGTGAAATAACAATAAATAAAGATACACTTGTCACGACTAGTCCTGATGGGACACAAATAACACAAAGATATGTTGAAGTAGGAGAGGTCATCTTCACTCAGCCATTAGATGATACTTTTGAAGATGAAAAAACTGGAATGAAAAGTGTGACGACAGGGAATGAAGTCTGTAGATTAGGTGGTGAAATAGATAAATTTGCTCAAAAAGATTATATTTATGTTGGCAATATATTAAGGTTAGATTGTATTTTAAACTCTGAAACTCAAATGACGAATAATGATATAAAAGTTATTTCAAAAACATATGGTAACATTACTGAATATATAAAAGAAGGTATTGGTTTGGTAGCATATATAGAAGATGTGTGTAATGAAAGTGATCTTAGCTCTAAAATTTGTACTCATATAGAAGGGTATTATCAAAAATAATTTATCTCATCTCCATCCTTCCTCGGTGGGATACGCATACGAGAAGAATAATAACAAAACAAACCGTTACTCTCATATATATTCCCACCGAGGACGGATGGGAATAAGTTAAGGTATTATTTGAAGATTTAAAAATCCTAAAAATTTAGAAAAAAAAATTTCCTAAAAAATAGCACCAATAAGATTACTACAATTCAAGAGAGATAA
>DCAF01000058.1:1455-8088 GCA_002311915.1 Sulfurovum sp. UBA1140
GAAAAAGATGAGTTGGTGCAGAACTATATTGACAAAGGGTTAAAGCTTCAAAAAGTTGTTCTTCTCTTTTGGGGGTGGGAGATGCTCTGTTGTTTGAAGGTTGATTAATTTTTAAAACTTACACCCCTATACTACAATTAAAAAATAAAAACCGTTTTTTTAATCGGAGTCATATCAATGAGCTACAATTGTTATTAACTCCAGTTAATTAAAGGGGTATTCTCTCATTTCAAAAGCACAAAGTAACACTTGACACTAAAACTATTTTAGAGTATAATATCAACAATATATTATAGGAGTCAATTATGTCATTAAAAATGAAAAACCTAATGGAACAGACAGGTGAGAGTAAATCAACCATTCTTTTTTATGTTAAAGAGGGGTTACTGCTAGAGCCTGAAAAGCCTAAACCTAATTTGCATCTTTATGATGAGTCTTGTATTAATATTATAAAGTTTATTAAATATCTTCAAAATCAATTCTCTTACTCGATTGCACAGATTCAAGCGATATTTAAAGAGAATAATTTTAATTTTTCTGATGATTTTTCGATTATGTTAAAGTCTTTGCAGATGATGTCGGGCAGTGCAGGTGGTCGTTGGTATGGTGATGAAGATTTTTTAGAATTGGCTCACTTAACACAACAAGAGCTTGAAGATTATATAGAAAGAGGGCTACTTTTTAGGCAAGAGAAGGGCTTTAACGAACAAGAGTTAAAGCTCGTATTGGTTCTGAAACGGGCAAAAAAATTGGGGCTTAATGAGCAACTTTTTAATGAGTATGTTAAGAGTGCCAAAGCCCTTGCCAAGATAGAGTATCGCTTGGGGGCTGAGATGCTAGAGCAAGATGAGCAGAAGCATAATGAACACTATGAACTGCTATTTGACTCTATTTTAACACTAAAACCCTATCTTTTTAATATGCACACCATGCAAGAGCATCAAAAGCAGATGGAGTTAAAGTAATGAAAGCACTTTTTAAAATTGGGGGGTTTACCCCGTATATATTTATTGTCTTTTTAAATGCGATGACCGACTTGGGTCATAAAATTATTCTGCAAAACACCATTTTTAAAGCCTATGATGGTTCAGAACTTATTATCTTAACGGCTATTGTTAACGCATTAATTCTGCTACCTTTTATTTTTCTCTTCTCTCCATCAGGATTTTTAAGTGATAAGTACCCTAAAGTTCAGATTATACGGGTCGCTTCACTGGTCGCTGTTGGAATTACCACGCTTATACTATTTTCATATATTATGGGTTGGTTTTGGGTCGCTTTTGGGTTAACTTTTCTTTTGGCAGCCCAAAGTGCTATCTATTCTCCTGCTAAATATGGTCTAATAAAAGAGATGGTGGGTAATGAAAAACTAAGCATTGCGAATGCGATGGTGCAATCAATTACCATTATCTCTATTTTGGCTGGAGCAGTGATTTATTCTATCTTTTTTGAATCACTTCTTGATAATCAAACGGTGGATAAAGGTGAGATACTGCAATATATTTACCCTGTTGGATTTGCATTGATTGGGGCTTCGGTCATGGAGTTTTTACTCTCTCTTCATCTGATTAAAACCGTTGAAATTAAAAAAAGTATGCAGTTTAAGCCAAAAAAATATGCCAATTTGACCTATTTACGGGGTAACCTTCGGGTTATTAAAAAGAATCAAACAGTATGGCTTTCGATTATTGGTCTCTCGATTTTTTGGGGTATATCTCAACTGGTGGTGGCGATTTTTGGGGAGTATCTTAAAGAGAATATGGGGGTAACCAATACCATTGTTGCCCAAGGACTGCTTTCGTTATCGGGTATTGGTATTGTGGCTGGTTCGCTCTTTGTTGGGCGTGTGAGTCGGCGTTATATCGAGACAGGCGTTATTCCTATTGGGGCATTGGGCATTACAGTTTCGCTCTTTTTTATCTCTAGTTTAGAGTCACTTACTTCACTGGGTGTTCTCTTTTTCTTTTATGGCTTTTTCTCGGGGCTTTTTATTGTGCCACTCAATACACTGATACAATTTTCTGCCCCAAAACGAATGATGGGGAAGATACTTGCAGGTAGTAACTTTATGCAAAATGTCTCGATGTTTTTCTTTTTATTACTGGTGACACTCTTTGCCTTTATTGGGGTCTCTAGTACAACTTTATTTACGATTGCGACGTTCATTGCTTTGGTTGGCTTTGTTTATACCCTTATTAAACTGCCTCAATCAATGGTGCGTTTTGTGGTGCGTTTTCTTTTTGGACTTAAATATCGAATTGATATAGAGGGGCTAGACAATATTAAATCAAGTCGTGGTGTACTGTTACTAGGAAACCATGTCTCTTTTTTAGATTGGGCATTTTTGCAGATTGCCTACCCCAAACAGATTCGATTTGTAATTGATAGAGGTTACTATAATCTTTGGTATTTCAGACCGATATTCAAGTTTTTTGGAGCCATTCCTATCTCTCGTCGTGGGGGTAAAAAAGCGCTCTCTTTGGTGGCAGAAGCACTTAACCGTGGAGAGACAGTAGCACTCTTCCCCGAGGGTCACTTATCACGAAATGGACACCTTGGAAAGTTTCAAAAAGGTTTTGAACTGGCAACTGCCGAGGTGACTCGAAATTCTATTATTGTACCTTTTTACCTACGGGGATTATGGGAGGGGAAGTTCTCTCACGCTTCAGGAAAGATGAAAAGTAAAAAGTTAGGTGATGTGGGGGTAGCATTTGGAAAAGAAATGCCAATTAATAGCAGTGCTATTGAAGTTAAAGAGGCAGTCTTTAGACTCTCGATTAGCTCATGGAAAGCCTATACGAAACGACTGCCAACCTTGCCAAAAGCGTGGATAAAAGAGGCGAAATTGGTGGGTAGTGGATTGTCTGTGGCTGATTCTACAGGCGTAGAGCTAAGTGGATACCGTTTTATCACGGCTGTATTGTTAATGAGAAGTGCTTTTAAAAAACTTTTAGGAGAAGAGCAGAATATCGGGCTTATTGTTCCTACAAGTGCAGGGGGGTCAATTGCCAATATGGCAACGCTAACTTTGGGTAAAACGATTGTTAATCTTAACTATTCAAGTGGAACAAGCAGTCTTAAACATGCCATAATGGTAGCCGATATTAACCATATTATCACCTCTAAACAGTTTATTACCAAGTTAAAAGCCAAAGGATTTGACCTTGACGAAGCGTTGAAAGGAAAAGATATTATCTACCTAGAAGATTTAAAAGCCAAAATGAGCAGAGTTTCACAACTAGGAACGCTACTTATGGCAAAGTTTTTTCCCACAGCACTGTTACGTCTACTCTTTATTAAACAAGTAAACCCAGCCGATACCACCGCGATTCTTTTTTCAAGTGGAAGCGAAGGAACCCCTAAAGGAATAGAGCTTAGTCATATTAATATTATGGGAAATATCAAGCAGATCGCTACGGTTTTAAACCCCAATGAACAAGATGTAATGTTGGGAACACTGCCAATATTTCATTCGTTTGGGTTAACGGTTTCAACACTTTTTCCACTAATAGAAGGTGTTCCTGTGGTGTGTCATCCAGATCCCACTGATGGGCTTGGTATTGCTAAAATATCGCTAAAGTATGAAGCAACACTGCTCTTTGCAACAGCCACATTCTTTAGACTTTATGCACGAAATCGAAAGATTCACCCGTTGATGTTTGATAGTCTACGTATGGTTATTGCAGGAGCTGAGAAGTTGCCAAAAGAGGTTGCAGAGCTGTTTAAGTCACGGTTTGGAAAGACCATTTTAGAGGGGTATGGAACCACCGAAACCACCCCTGTTGCAAGTTGTAATATTCATGATGCCATTGCCACCGATGATTATCATGTTCAAGTAGGAAACCGAGCAGGAAGTATTGGCTTGGCACTGCCAGGAAGCAGTTTTATGATAGTTAATCCTGATACTTTTGAACCATTGCCAATCGGTGAAGATGGAATGATGCTGATTGGTGGAACGCAAGTAATGAAAGGCTATCTAGGAGATAAAGAGAAGACACAATCGGTTATTAAAGAGATAGACGGCATTCGTTGGTACATTACAGGGGATAAGGGTCATGTAGATGAGGATGGATTTGTGACCATTGTTGACCGATACAGCCGTTTTGCTAAAATTGCAGGTGAGATGGTCAGCCTTGGTTTGGTTGAGGGTGAGATAGAGAAACTTTTGGGTGAAAATGACCAAATATCAGTAACAGCCATTCCTGATGCAAAAAAAGGAGAGAAGATAGTGTTACTTTTAGAGGGTGAGAAAGATTTAGAGCTGTTAAAAAAAGAGATTAAAAATCTTGGGATGAATTCACTATTTATTCCTAATGCTTACTTTAAAGTAGAGAGTGTTCCAAAATTGGGGACTGGCAAGGCAGATTTTAAGGGAGCGAAGCGGTTGGCTATCAAATTGTTAGAAGAATAAATCAATTCTTTAATTTTTTTTAATAGAAAAAAATATTACTTATAATTATATATTCAAATTATAAAAATATTTTCCACAAATTTGACATGAATCAATATTTTTAATGAAACAAGTTGTAATAATACATCATGCTTTAGTAGACAAAATATTTAAAAGGATTCCAAATATGGAAGAAATACTTATTGTGAGACCAGAGATTGCACCTGATGCGTTTTTGTGGATTTTTACTGTATCGACCTTGGTGTTAGTTTTTGGGGTAGCTTATGCGGCTACGGTTACACTCTCTAAAATGGGTTATTTTTCAGAAAAATGGATAACTCTTGGATATTTGTTTTGGGCATTACAAACTTACTGCTTATATGACCTTTCTGTTCAGATTCAAAGTGAACCTTTTACAACCAAAGTATTGATGGTGACGATGATGGCTTATCTCTTTATTCCTCATCTTTATTTTAAATTGATAGAAGATTCTGATAAACGATACGAACAGAGTGCTGATATGGCAGAAAATAAAAACTAAGGAGGAGACATGGCAAACGAAAATCTATCTGTCTGGACGAGTATACCGTTTTGGCGTAAATCAGCTGCGTGGGTAACAGGATTTGCATCTATGTTACTTATCTGGCTAACATTTGACACATTGGGTCAAATTTCTATGGGTACTGATGATGATCTGAAGGCAGGAACAATTAAGAGGGTTCCTGCACCAACGGTTATTAACCATAAGATTACCTATGAGATGAGTACAAAAAGAGGACATGAGGTACCAGTAATTGGTGAGAAAGAGCCATTTTTTGGAAAAGAGCATACGGTTGAAGAGGCTGCAGCACTATTGCATCTTGGAAAACTAACTTCTCAAACAAAAAACTGTATGAACTGTCATACACTTTTAGGAAATGGTGCCTATTATGCTCCTGACCTTACAAAAGCATGGTTAGATCCAATGTGGAGTGAGACAGGACCTATGATGGCAATGACTGGGAAGAGTACTAGAGAAGAAGCTATGGCTGAATTTTTAATGCACCCTTCAACTTATCCTACTCATGCAAGAATGATGCCAGAACTTGGTATTACCGAAGATGAGGCAAAAGGGTTGGTAGCATTCTTAAAACATATGAGTAGTATCGACACAAATGGTTTCCCAAGAAACTTTGGAAAAGAGGAGGGTTTAACAAATGCTCACTAGTATAAAAGAAAACAGTTTTGGAGGTAACGCCTCTAAAGAGTTAGCAATGATGTATTTCAGAGTGGCAGTTATCCTTTTTGGTGCACAGCTACTTATGGGACTTATTGCTGCTATTCAATTTTTAGCTCCTGGGTTCTTGTTTGAACTCTTTGACTTCTCGGTTGCAAGAATGGTACACATCAATGCTTTGATTGTGTGGATGTTATATGCAATGATTGGTGCGACCTATCTTCTACTCTCTGATGAGACAGATGTAGAGCCTGTTGGTATTGGTATTGGTAAGTTGGCTTTCTGGGTACTAACAGTTGCTGTTACTATCGTTGTTCTTGTCTATATTTTTGTTCAAGTTGGAGCAGGTACAGAGATGTCTATCTGGTTAATCCATGAAGGTCGTGAGTATATCGAAGCACCAAGATGGGCAGATATCGGTATTGTTGTGGTTGTACTTGTCTTCTACTTTAATGTTTTTGCTACTTATATAAAAAGTAAAGTAAAAACAGGAATTATGACCGTTATGGTTGCCAACCTGTTAGCACTTGCTGGTCTCTATCTTGCAGGTATGTTCTATACAGATAACATCTCTATGGATCAATTTTGGTGGTGGTGGGTAATACACCTTTGGGTTGAAGCTACATGGGAAGTGTTCGTTGGTACTTTGGCTGCTTATACGCTGATTAAAGTAATCGGTGCTAAAAGAGAAATCGTTGAGATGTGGTTATGGATTGAGGTGCTTATGCTCTTTGGTTCAGGGATTCTTGGTATGGGTCACCACTACTTCTGGATTGGTACACCTGAGTATTGGTGGGAAATTGGAGCGTTGTTCTCTGCACTAGAGCCAGTTCCACTAATTGCGATGTTTGTTCATGTCCTTTATGATTGGGGCAAAGAGCAAGGTGCTGCTACTGCTAGAGGTGAGACAGGTTCGGTAATTGCCAATGGTCCAGTTATGGCTTGGTTGGTTGCGAATGCGTTTGGTAACTTCTTAGGTGCTGGTATCTGGGGATTCTTCCACACACTACCACAAGTTAATATCTAT
>DCAF01000058.1:8375-8890 GCA_002311915.1 Sulfurovum sp. UBA1140
ACTTGTAGGGTTTGTCTATCTTGTAGTTGATCTCTTGACCATTGGTAAAAAAGCTAAATCTGCAGAGGCGTAATATCGCTTTACATGGGCAGACCTTAATGTCTGCCCAAAATTCAATATAAAGGAGATGAAATGTTTTCACCAATAACTGATGTGGTACCAAGTTTTTTTGCAATGCTAAATCAGGGACCATTGACTTTGACCATTGTTTTACATACGATAATCATACTACCTATGTTTTGGATATATAAGCAAGAGAAAAAAAAGTTAGAAGAGCAATAGAAATTCTGAAAAACTAGGAAACGAGAACTTTAGTTTCGTCTTTTCGGGGCTAAAGCCTCCGATTCCAAATGTTTAGTGAGGGTTGGGGCTACGCGTAGCCCCAAAATTTGAGTAGTCTGAAATAATCAGACAAAGAATTTTATCAAAATGAACTTTAGAAGGGGTAAATTCTAGAGTTCATCTCAATATTAGAGGAGAAAAATATGAACAAACTTTTAAGTATCGCAGCAGCG
>DCAF01000007.1:0-3519 GCA_002311915.1 Sulfurovum sp. UBA1140
GGAATGGTTAGGATGATTATATTATTTGATATGTAGATCTAAAAATAGTATGGTAGTAGAATATTCATTAAAAGATATAAATAAACCTATTGGCGTGAGTGAGTATAGACTCTCTGATATTTTACCAAAAGAGTTGAAATCCTCTTTGCCATCTATTCAAGAGATAGAAGCTGAGTTTAAAAATATAGAAATAGAAGAAAAAGATTAAATGCTAGAAACCCTAAAAACTCTAGACCTAACCCCATTCATCCTCTCATTCAAACTAGCAGGATTAACCACGCTAATACTCTTCATCATAAGCCTACCCCTAGCATGGTATTTATCGCAAACCAAGTCAAAAGTCAAGCCATTTTTAGAGGCGATTACGGCTCTGCCTATTGTGTTGCCTCCTTCTGTTTTGGGCTTTTATATTTTGGTTACTTTTGCTTATGTTGACTTGAATTTTACTTTTACAGGCTTGGTCATAGCCTCATGTTTTTACTCTTTGCCTTTTATGGTTCAGCCTTTGCAGGGTGGGTTTGAAACGCTTAATAAAAATATGCTTGAAGCCTCTTATATATCAGGAAAGAGTAAACTGATCACCCTTTTAAGGGTAGCTTTGCCCAATATTAAACCTGCTCTGCTCACGGCTCTTATTATTACTTTTGCTCATACGGTTGGGGAGTTTGGAGTGGTTTTGATGATTGGGGGGAGCATTCCGGATGAGACAAAGGTGGCTTCTATTGCTATCTATGAGATGGTGGAGATTATGGATTATGGTACGGCTCATATTTACAGTGCTATTATGGTGCTTATTAGTTTTCTGGTGCTTTTGAGTGTCTATATTTTTAATCATACACAGAAAAAAATTGGAGGATTTCATTGATGATAAAAATAGATATTAATAAAAAACTTCATGGAGCGAGTGGTGAGATGAACTTAAATGTAAATCTTGAAATTCAAGAGGGAGACTTTATTGCTCTATCAGGTCAAAGTGGAAGTGGAAAAACCACACTTTTGCGAATTTTAGCAGGAGTTGAAACAGCAGAGGGTAATATTCAGATTGGCAATGATATTTGGCAAGATAAGAAGTTTACTCTAGCTCCACAACAACGGCGTATTGGATTTGTATTTCAAGACTATGCACTTTTTCCTAATATGACGGTAGAGCAGAATCTGTTGTTTGTGAAAAAAGATAAAGTGTTGGCGAAACATCTGCTTGAAATGACAGAACTTAGTGAGCTTAAAAAACGACTGCCCAATATGTTAAGTGGAGGGCAGAAACAGCGTGTTTCATTATGTCGAGCATTGATGAACCGACCAAAATTATTACTTATGGATGAGCCTCTTTCTGCTCTTGACCCTGAAATGCGTACAAAATTGCAAAATGAAATTTTGACTTTGCATAAGGAGTTTGGCACAACAACGATTATGGTAAGTCATGACCCCAGTGAGATTTATAGGTTGGCAAGTCGTGTGGTGCTTTTAGAGTTAGGACAAATAATTAATGATGGAACGCCTAAAGAGGTACTATTGAAAACCAGTGGTTCTCAAAAGTTTGCTTTTGAAGGGGAACTTTTAGAGGTTATAAAAGTTGATGTGATTTATATTGCTATTGTAGCAATTGGTCAGCAGTTGGTCGAGGTGGTAATGAGTGAGGGTGAAGCCAAAAAATTAACCATTGGACAGAGTGTTCGTATTGCCACGAAGGCATTTGCTCCATCAATTACAGATTAAGGATAAAAATTTGAGTAGTTTAAAAGCAAAATTAACAGCAGAGTTTATAGGAACCTATATTTTGGTTTTTGCAGGTACAGGAGCTGTAGTAGTCGAAAGTCTTACAGGAGCCATGGGGCATGTGGGAATTGCCTTGACCTTTGGTTTGGTGGTTACAGCACTTATCTATGCCTTTGGTCACATCTCGGGGGCTCATTTTAACCCTGCTGTCTCTATTGCCTTTGTGGTGATGAAAGAGTTTGATAAAAAAGAGTTACTTCCTTATATTTTAGCTCAAGTTTTGGGTGCGATATTCGCCAGTGCTACGCTTTATTTTCTGTTTATAGAAGAGATAAATACAATGGTAGATGTTGCTTATTTGGGAGCAACTTTACCCCGTGGTTCTTGGGAGCAGTCGTTTGTTTTTGAGTTTATTTTAACATTTATACTCATGCTAATTATCTCTAGTTCGGCTGTACATGCCAAAGCCGTTAAATCTTTTGCAGGGATTGCTATTGGTTTTACGGTTGGGTTAGAAGCGATGTTTGCAGGTCCGATTTGTGGGGCAAGTATGAATCCTGCCCGTTCCATTGCTCCTGCTTTGGTCTCGGGGAATTTAGAACACCTTTGGCTCTATATTGTGGCGACCATTTTAGGAGCTGTGGCTTCGGTTTTTGTCTATAATATTATTAATGTTGATAACTCCACCCCCTAAAGAGAGGTGATTTTTCGCTATAATATGATAAAAATTAAAAGTCGTCTAAATTAATACTTGACTTGGCATAATTGGCAACATTACCCTCAAAAAAGTTGCTCTTGACCTCATTCATATTAAGGTGCTTTGTTACCAATTTTTGAAGATAGGTCGTATCGGTCTGAGGAAAAATAGGATTAAGACCGATTTTCTTTAATCGGTCATTGGCATAATTATGTACAGTTCGTTCCATAAGTGACTCGGTAACGCCCATAATTGGGTATTGATTCATAAGATATTTTCCATACTCTAACTCTATGTTTACGGCATCGGTAATCATGGTATAGGCTGTATCTATGGTGCTGGTCTCTATTTTGTTCTCTTTTTGAATGGTTTTATAGATGTTCGAGAACAGAGGCAGATGCGTATTAAGCTCATCTCTGGCAATAAATTTAATCATATCTCTAGCCCCTGGAACTTTATCACCTAACAGATAGATATATGAGAAACCTAACAAAAAGTAGATACCTTCTAGGTTGACACTTGCCATTGCACTTAGAAGCATTTTATCAACTGAATTACCATCAATATAACTGGCAAATTGTTCTGAAATTTTTTGATTTTTGGTATTAAGGGCATCGTTATATTTATAAAGATTAAATACTTCTTCTGAGTTCCCACAAGCATCAAGCAGAACGGCATATGATTTCGAGTGGTTGACCTCTTGCATGATTTGTAAGCTAATGGTTGATTTAACCAATCGGTTGGTGGCAAGTCGTCTAAAATCGCTTAGATACTCCTCTTGAGCAGAGTCATTAAAGCTCAACTGTGCAAATGTCATCTTATAAATAGACTGCTCATTATCGCTCAGTTGGTCAAAGTTTTTCTTTTCATTAACAGTATTAACCTCTGAAGGAAACCATGTGTTGGCATTCATTAAATCGTAAATATTGACATCCCACTTGTATCGTGAACGATTAAAATCTACAAAACCTGTGGGTTTTCCCCCAAATATCTTCTCGTCAAGTATATCTTCTCCGTTGGGATTATAATAATTTTTACTGTTCATAGTTCTCCTTTTATAATTAGAGAAGTATACTATCTAATTGTGAACTACCTCACCTTAAAGT
>DCAF01000007.1:3587-6155 GCA_002311915.1 Sulfurovum sp. UBA1140
TGAGAGCGTTAAGGATAAAGTTTTTGAGATTGATTAAGAGATTTTAGAACTATACTTTAACCACTCTTTGGTTAAGAGTGGTTAAGTCACATATTAAATGGTGTCTAATTCTAAATTTTTCTCTTCCCATTTTGCAAAATCTGGAGTAAAATATTTAATCCGAACTTTTTTGAATTCTCGTGTTGAGTAGAGGGGTCGTCTGGAAAAATGTTCTATTTCAGATGCTATCTCTTTAATAATGGCATTGGTCTCTTCGGTGGTTTTACCGTGAACCATGGTAAAAAGGTTGTAGGGCCAATTGGAATATTTAGGACGCAGATAACAGTGACTGACTGCTGAAAACTCTGCTACTTTTTTTCCTATTTCATCCCCTTTTGTCTCATCAATATCCCAAACTACCATGGCATTGGCGTTAAATCCTGCTTTACGGTGATTTAAGATTCCTGCAAAACGACGCATGACACCTGCTTCTTTTAGCTCATTTAAAATGGCAAAAAACTCTTTGTAACTGATGCCTAATTCATTAACCACTGCTTTAAATGGTTCTGAAACAATGGGTATATCATGCTGTGCTAAGGCAATGACCTTGTGGTGTAGAGGGGTAAGCTCAATCGCTTTTCGTTTGGGTTTAACAACGACCTCTTTTTTAGCATCTGTACCCGTGGTATTTAACTTAACTGCAATTTTAAAAAGTTTTAAAGTGGGCAACATAATATAATCGAGTGCTTTGGCTTTTTCAGCCAATATCTCTACGGTTTTGGTTAAACCGAGTTTAGAATCAGGTGCAATGGCTAAGGTAAACCAAATATTAAAAGTATGCTCTCTTTCGTAGTTATGAGAGACCCCTGGGTGGGCGTTGATTACTTTAACGGCACTGTCAATATCTTCTCGTCTGATTTTAAACGAGATCAATGACGAGCTGTATCCTAAACGTTTGGTATCAAAAATAGGAGAGATTTGACGAATAATATGGTTTTCTTTCTCTTGCGAAATAAGTTGAATAATAGTAGCTTCATCGCTCCCCAACTCTTCGGCGATAGAGGCGAAAGGTTTAGAGACCAAAGGAAAGTTTTTTTGGATAATAGAGAGAAGTTCTGATTTCATAATGGATACCCCTAGATAGTATAAGTTTATTTTAAATATTATACTTATTTTAAATAGAGATATATTTGATTCTTATCAAGTATTGTTTTTTATTGTTTTTTATTTGAAATGATTTTTAATAAAGTCATCTGTTTTTTTCTCGAAGAATTGCATTCGTTCTTTTCCCTTCGGCATGGTGGTACGCAGTTCTCTCATCTCTTTTAAAAAGCCTTCTATTTTTGAAGGAATTAATTTTTCGATATACGCACGAAGACGTTTTGCCAAAGCAGGGGAAGCACCACTGGTTGAGATAGAGATGGTCAGGTCACCCCGTTTAATATATGAAGGGAAAATAAAATCACAATAAGCAGTATCATCAACCGAGTTTACCAAAATACGACTGCTTCGGCTCTCTTCATAAATTGCTCTGTGTAGGGGTATGGTATCGGTTGCCACAATAACAATATCATATCCGTTAATATCACCCACCATATAAGTACGCTGTTCAATGGCGATTTGATGCAGGGTTGCAAACTCTAAAAAATCAGTCGAGACCTCTTGGGTAATCACGGTAATGTTGTGGGTGAAATCAACCAGTTTTTCTAGCTTTTCTAAAGCAATAGCACCACCACCGATTAAGAGTATTTTTCGGTTCTCTAGGCTAAAGTATGCAGGAAAAAAGGACATTATAGTTTTCCTTCTAGTTGTAACTGTTTTTTAAAGTTGGCAATACAGTTGGTACACTCTTTAACGGTATTGGTTTCGACAATAATATAGAGTGCTTCACTGTTGAGTATCTTTAGTTTGTTGTTCTCGACAATAATAATGCTCTCTTTTTTAAACTTGCTAATAATTCGAGAGAAGGTCTCGGGGGTGAGGTTTAAAATTGCAGCGATTTCATTGTTTCGTAGTCGGTTAAAGATAGAAATTTTTTCAATCATCAAATCTGCCACTTTGGCTTCGGATGAGAGAATGGTCTCTTTATGTACCAACGACGAGAGCAATATTACTTTACTCGTGAGTGATTTAATTAACCCCAACGAGAACTCTTTATCATCAAGATACTTATAGATTTTATCAAAATGTAACAATCCTATGACACCATCGGTAATAAACTCACAAGTGGCAGGAAACGGCTCTTTTTCAAAACAGGCGTATTCACCTATCATTGTGGGTGCTTTCATTCGATTGATTTGAACTTGTGAACCTTTAGGAGAGGTTTTAAAGAGACGAATAGTTCCTTCTAGTAGAATATAGAAATAATCGCTCTCATCGCCTTCGTAAAAGACGATACTATTTTTTGTAAATCGTTTCATATAGATGCTATCATGAAGCTCTTTGTGAAACTTTTTATCCAAGTTCGCAAACATTGGAATCTCATTAAAATTAACCATAACCCTACCTTAAAAATTTCTGTAAAAACACTATTTTTTCGATTATACTGTAAATTTATATAGAGACGATTATATTAAAGCTTTAAAAAAA
>DCAF01000047.1:0-5190 GCA_002311915.1 Sulfurovum sp. UBA1140
TTTTGTAATTCATCAAAAAGTTTAATAAATATAAGTTTAAAAACCTCTTCAAACACATCAACCCCTGCATTTGCTAAAACTTCATCTTCCATATCTAAAACAATATTTTTAAGACTTCTTTTTTGAGTTTTTAAAATATCTTTTTTGATTAAATCTTCTATTGTAAACTCTTCTTTAAGCACATCTTTTAAAGATTTATTTGCCTTGGGAATATCAGGAATAGGTTCAAAATAATTAGGGTCTTTTCTATGATAATATAGTGTTTGTTCGCCATTTGACCAAATAGCAATAGTTGCACCTGTAGAGTTACAATAACTCTTTAACTGCTCTTTACCATCTTTTAATTTAGGCTTTTTAACTTCTATAACGATATAAGGAACAGTAGGCTGAACTTTATCCATAATAACAATATCAGCTCGTTTTACTTCTCGCCCAAAATGTACGGCAAATTCTATTTGCATACGACTATAAGGATAGTCATAATCTTTATGAAGTGACAATAAAAAAAGTTGTCGTACTAACTCTTCTGGTTTTATTTGAATATCTTTTTGTCTAACCAAACATTTTATAAAATTAGTTTGCTTTCCTCGAACTTCTTTTTGAAAAATCAAAGATTCTATCTCTTGTATGTGTTCTGATTTAAATTGTGTTAGTTTGTAGTTGCTGTCTTTTAGTATGTTTTGTATTGTCATTAAGGGTATCCATAGGTTTAAATAATTAGCAATATTATATCCAAACAGATTAAATCAAATTTTAAGTCTTTTTAGAGAGTAAAACTCAAACTCTCAATAATTTAACTCTCCTTTATCCTCTATTTCTTCTCTTTTAGAGATTAGTAAAGCCCGTGATATATTGGTTTATAATACCCCAAGAAAAACAAACAATTTTTAAAAAAGTCTAATTCTTCAAATTCTAAATTTAGATAAAATTAGACAATAAAATAAGGGTAAAAAGATAGAGCAGATTACAACCACAGCATTGGGTGGTCGAATGGTAATGATTCTTGAACTAAAAGAGTTTAAAGAGGAAGATGAACGTTTTATTATTGAGATAGAACAAGAGGATGGAAATCTTTTTTGGACTAAGAAAAGTTTTGAATTTGAGGAGATTTTAGAGATGGGGTTTATCACATTATAGCGAAAAACCACCTCTCTTTAAGAGGTGATTTCATTAATTACAAAACAATATTAAATGCCAACATTGGTTCTGTTTGTCTGGTCATGTAACGACCAACAAGTGAAGAGAACTTTGAGTTCTGTTGGTATCGTGTATATGATTTTGTGTAAAGAGTTACAGCTTCGTCCATTTTAACCATAACTCTTTTAACTCCATCTATAGCTTGTTTGTTATCTGTAGCATTGAGTAGTGCCTTTTCTTTTTTCCAAAGAGCTTGAACCTCACTCAGTTTAATGCTAATTTCTGTTAAAGTAGCACCGTTTAAATTCATCTTTGCATCACCATAAGAGAGTCCTGTTAAAATATTTTCAAACTCTGCCTGTAAAGCTTTAAAACTCTCTTGATTCAATGGTGTTGCTTTTAACTCTTGACTCATTTTTAGTAATAATGCTTGTTGATTTTGTGCAAACTTCATATCATTTAAAAGTTTAAAATCTTCAGAAGCAGTTAAAATAGTTGTTGATAAAAGTAACATCATGGTTACAATTTTGGTTATTAATTTCATGGTCTATCCCTTGTTTATCGTTTTATTAAAAATATTCTAACCATCAAATGAGCAAGAATAGTGAAAATTAAGCAAAAAACTTATAAAAATATTAAAAAAACAATCTATATTGGTTTTATTTTGTTGTAACTAAGCTAATTCTATACATATAATAATATCTAAAAATATTAATTCTGAATATCTTATTTTTTAGCTACAATTTCACCCATTACATGGTTAAATAAAAAAGAGAAAGGAGTAACTATTGAACCCCTATCCACTAACATTGCTCTATATTGAAGATGATGAAGATATACAGGCCATCTACCTTGATGGCATACAAACATTGATAAAAACCATACACTGTGCTAAAGATGGTGAAGAGGGTTATCAACGCTATTTAGAGACCAAGCCTGATATTATTCTACTTGATATTAATATGCCCAAACTTGACGGATTAAGTTTGGCAAAGAAAATTAGAGAGATTGACAAAGAGGTGAAAATGATTATCACCACCTCTCATGCCCAACAAGATAAACTGCTTCAGGCGATTGAGCTTTATCTGGTCAAATATATCCTAAAGCCCATTGATCCTCAAATATTAAAAGATGCCCTACTTAAAGCAGTAAGTGAAATAGAAGAGCATCGGAGTCAATTGAAAAACAGAATTTTTCTACTTGATGCAGAGGTACTTTGGAACACAAAAGAGGAGCAACTTACTAAAAATAATGTTGAGATAAAGCTCACCAAAAATGAACGTAGACTTCTGAGTCTACTCTCTAGCGATAAAAGTAGGGTTTTCTCTTTCTTTGAGATATTTGACCATCTCTCTTATGATGATTTTGATAAAGAGTATGATGCCAACCAAATAAGAGCCTTAGTAAAGCTTATACGTAAAAAAATACCCAAAGAGTCCATTATTAATGTCTATGGAGAGGGGTATCGTTTTAACCCGTTAAAGTAGTGGTTCTGCCTCTTTAAACTTATACTGTTTAACCAAACATTTAATCTCTAAAAAAAGATTCTCATCACTAGGTGAGAGCGTATAATTCTCTATCTTGGCAATAGCCTCATTAATACTCTTGGGTCGTTTAGTATGCAAAGCCTTTTTTAATCCATCAAACAATGTATCTCTTAATACTCCATTCAGAGATGACTTCTTTTCAAGATTCTCTTTAGAGATATAACGCAACAGTATTTTATAGAGTTTTTCTACCTCAATAGGTTTATTCAGGTGGGCATTTATTCCTGCTTGAGCACTCTTCTCCATATCCTCTTTCATTGCATTGGCAGTTAATGCAACAATGGGTATATACTTATCCTCTTCTCGTATTATTTTTGTCGCCTCATATCCATCCATAAAAGGCATCTGAATATCCATTAGAATCAGTGCATATTTTTTTGATCGGAACATCGCAATTGCTTCTCTACCATCAGAAGCGATGTCCAACTCTATATTTGAGTGTTCAAGAAGCCCCAAAATAATCTCTTGATTAATGGTATTATCCTCTGCTAAAAGCACTTTACTCTCCGCTAGAAGCCCAATATCCTCTTTTGATACCCTACTCTCTATCGAAGAGAGAGGAAGAGGTTTTACGATTTTACTCACCATGCTTTTTTTAGCTTCAAGCAGTTCAATTTCAAAGATAAAACTGCTTCCTATCCCATAAAGACTCTCGAACCATATTCTTCCCCCCATCAACTCAACAATCTGTTTCGAGATGGTAAGCCCCAATCCTGTTCCACCATAATTTCGAGTGGTACTGCCATCTGCCTGAGAAAAGGCATGAAAAAGTTTTTTCTGTTCACTCTCTTTAATGCCTAAACCTGTATCTCTAACTTCAAATCTAAATCTATTTCCCTCAATATTACTAATATATAGGGTCACATCCCCAACAGTGGTAAACTTTACAGCATTACTCAAAAGATTGGTCAAAACCTGCGAGATACGTAGACTGTCTCCATATAACTCATCGGGAATACTCCTGTCATAACGAATAAAAAGCTTTAATCCTTTGTTTCTAGCCGCAAAAGATACCATGTTGATAGAGCTATTAACGGTTTTATGCAGGTTAAAATTAATATTTTCAATGGTCAATTTTCCCGCTTCAATCTTAGATAAATCTAAAATATCATTAATAATTGCAAGTAGTATCTTTGATGAGTTATCGATCTGCTCAATATACTTTCGCTGTTTCTTGGTTAAATCAGTCTGTAGCGTTAAGTAACTCATCCCCACAATACCATTCATGGGTGTGCGTATCTCATGACTCATATTGGCTAAAAACTCAGATTTTAATTTTGCAGTATATTCTGCTTTCTTTTTAAGTACACAGAGACGATTATAATCTTTTTCAAGTTTAGATTGTAAATGGTTGAACCCCTCAATAATCTCTCCTATCTCATCATTTTTTTCCACAACCATCTTTTTAGAAAAATCAGGTTTCTCGGTTCTTAAGTTTTTCAGAGCCAAAGCGACTTTATCAAATCTTTTTTTAATAGTAAGATACATATAAAAGACCATACCCATCATGGTTAAAAAAGAGAAAAGAGAAAAAGATAGAGAGAAGTCAAAAAAATTAAAAATATTGGTAGAGAGTTTATCTAAAGAGTTTTCAAATCTTTTTAAAGCATTAGCGTTTTGATCTTGAAAAAAATTTAAGGTTCTACTTGATAAAAATTGTACCCTATCAAATTTTTCAGCTTGAGGTAAAAAAGTATTGTTTTTTATAGATTCAAAAATATATTGATAATTAAGAGCAAAATACTCTTGAAAAAGTTTCTCTTGCTCTTTTAATTTTTGAGCATCATTAAGCTTGATTTTTTGAGAAATTTTATTTAATAGCATAAGATTATCTAAAATTTTATGCTGTTTCTGTTCGGTACGCCGTAGAGTCTCCATATCACCTTCAATTCCTGCTGAACGAAAGGTTGAGGTCATCTCTTCAAATATATATAGGTTTTCACGATGCAAAGAGATAATAGAAAAATGTTCAGTTCCCAAACTCTTAAGACTCTTTACACTATCTTTTGTAAAGTGGTAACTGGTGGTTAAATCCATTACAAAAAACAGTAAAATAGCAAAAAAGATAATACGAAGCTTTTGAAGCATGGTCAGATTAAACATGATGAAATTCTATAACTTTTTATATTAAGTTGTATCTGAGTTTAATTGAATTGAATTTAAATAGAGCTGTTGTAACTACTTTGTAACACTTTTACTGTACAGCAAGAAGGGTTCCACCTTTTAAACATACAGAGGAGTAAGAGATAATTACTCGGTTACTTTTCATCATTTTTTTTATCTCTTGAATAGAGAGTTTTTTGGGTGGTTGTCTCTTACCACTCTCATAGGTCTCTCGCATCCAATAAGCACGTAGTTGCTTAGGAGTTTTCTGAATTATTTTATTATAAAACTCTTTGTAACTCTCTTGATTATCAATGGGAGTAACCTCCATACCTTGAATTGAGGTTATTTTTCCTAAATATAAATCCGAAAGCTCTTTTTTTGTAATATTTATTAATGCATT
>DCAF01000047.1:5332-6614 GCA_002311915.1 Sulfurovum sp. UBA1140
AATATATTATTTATCACTAACTATTTGAAATGTTAGAGAACTCTATTTAACTCCTTTAGATTAAAAACCACCTCAATCTGTTTTAAATTATTACTCTTTTTTAGAAGTGCATAAATTAGGGATTTAACCTCATCTTCTACTCCTTTGCTCATAAGAATTTGATCAACATCTTCATTCTCAACAATCTCTACAACTCCTTCATAATCTAAAGCAACCAACAAGTCATACCGATCATCTAAAGACTCAATCAGTTCAGCAATCTCTTCTGGGTTATCATTGAGTATTAAAACTACTACTCTTTTCTGCTTTGAGTTAGGTATTAAATCACTGCTCTTTAACTCATCCAATACTTTTGTTAACTCTATTTCTAAATCTAAAAGGTTCTGCTTGTTAGGGGCATCATAAACCACCTCTATTACCTTACTTAATCCAACCATTCCCAACGTGGCCGAAAGACCTTTAATGCTATGCAGTAGATTGTTTAACTCCTCTTCATTTAAATGCTCTATATTTAAATCACCGTAGCGATTAAGAAAATTATTTAAAATTTTAAGATACAACTCCCTATTTCCATTTAAATACTTTAAACCCAAATTTGTATCAATCGTTTTAAACCATGGTAACTTTATAGCTTTAGTTAGCATCCATATATTTTAAGAATGTTTCATAAAGTTTTTCAACTTCTATGGGCTTATGCAGATACTCATTCACTCCTACTCCTTTTGTTTTTTTTATATCCTCTTTGGTTCCATTGGCACTTAATGCAATAATAGGAATATCTTTATCTTGCTCTCGTATAAGGGTCGTCGCCTCGTACCCATCCATAATTGGCATCTCTATATCCATCAAAATAAGTTTGTAGTGCTGTTGATGGTATTTTGCTACGGCTTCTTTCCCATTATTAGCAATATCAACTTTTATTCCACTCTTCTCTAACAGCCCCAACAGTATCATTTGATTAATCTCTTTATCTTCTGTTAAAAGTATTTTCATTCCTCGCAAACTGGTTATATCCTGCTCTAATCGTTTTATTTTTTCAATCTTTTTCAATTTTTTAAACATCCATTTATTCTTCTCAAGAGAATGGTATCAAAACAATTGGTGATAAAAATGAAAATCCAAAAAGAAATACTCTTTTTTTAATAATTAAGAGAACCAAAGAAGATATAAATAATTTTTTTGATATGCTAATAAAATTCAAATATTATTTAAAACTATCTGTCTACTACTTTTTGGATTTTATTTTTTTACCAAAAAAAATAGTCATATTCAAGACAATCAT
>DCAF01000033.1 GCA_002311915.1 Sulfurovum sp. UBA1140
AATAAGCTCTACTTCACTCTTTCCATTAAGAATATCAGCCAATATGGTCATCTGTTTTGCTTTTCTTGGGAAACCATCCAATAGAATAATGTCAGTTGGGGCATTTCTAACGGCTGAACATATGGTATCAATAGTAATTGCAGTGGGAACCAACGCACCCCTAGAGATAAAATCGTTATTAATTTTCCCAAGTTTAGTGGCTTTTTTTATCTCATCTTTGAGTAGCTCACCAGCAGAATAACTGGTAATGTGGTCAGCATGATTTTTAGCCACCAACGCACCATCGGTTGTTTTTCCTGAGCCTGGTGCTCCAATAATGAGTATAAGTTTTTTTGACATCTATTTCTCCTAAGAATATTTTTGAATGATTATATAGGATTATACCAAATTGGTTTATTAAAGAGGGTTTAAAAGCTCAAAAGTTATTTTTAAGCTTTTACTGAAAGATACAGTATCGACTCCTCTTGGTCAATTAAGAATTTAAACTTTTCAAAAAAGTTCATGCCCAGTAGTCCGTCGGCATTGGCTTGTTTAAAAGGAGCAATGGTAAGTTTGAAATCTTCTAAAATAATTTCATCAATGGTTAAGTTGTCTGCTAAGGCAAGATGTGCATTAATTGAACCCCCTGCTGTAAGCAGAAGCGTCTCTTTAATAATTCTAAGTGAGGGTACTTTATCGTTATCAATAAAGGTATAACTGGCACCCGTATCCAAAAGTAGGGTAAGTGGGATATTGTTAATGGTAATGTTTACAGCGTAGTGGGCTCCTAGTTTTATGAGTGGTACTTTATAACGATAGAGACTCTTTTCACTTCTCTCTTGGATAATATCATCTAAAATAGCTTGAGCTTTGTCTCCATAAATGGTGCTGTAGCGTAGCTCTTCTATAATGGTTTCAGATTTTTCATATTGATGCAGGTTAAAATAGAGTTGAGCAAGGGTTAAAAGGTAGGATTCACTGTTGATATTGTAATCAATAATCTCTTCTAAAAAGGTGATGAGTTTAGAAAAATCTTGTAATTTGTTAAGCATTAGCAGATGTGTCTCTATGGTTATCTTTAGATTGTCGGTTATTTTTCTCTGCTCCTCTTCACTCTGATAATTACTTTGTAGTTCAAACAGCAGTTTAATGGCTTTTTCTAAAGCAAAGTGGTCTTTATAGATTTCAACCAAATGAAATTTAACGTCTCTGTCTTCAGGTTCTATCTCTATATAGTATAAAATCTGTTCAATGGTTGTTTTATAATTGTTCACAGCATTGTCATAAAAATAGGTTTTAAGTATTAATTTATAGAGATGGAGTTGTTCAGCGTTTGCCTCTAGGTAGAGTGCCATCGCATCGGTAAAATTGTTTTGACTAAGTAGGGTTTGAAATGAGTGTTGATTGGAGCTATTAGAGTCTAATTTAGAAGAGACTTGGGTGATTTCTTGAGGTTTTTGGGGTTGGATAACAGTTTTTTTTTCTAAGGAGGGTATTATGAAATCTTGGGCATTGAGTGTCAATTTTTCAGGTGCAATTTTGGGTTCCAAACTTATAAAGAAAATATGAAAATTCCAACCCACTAAAATACCAAAAGTAAGAGATAAAATAATTTGTAACATAGGGTATCCTTTGATTAAATTTTATCCAAAAATACTTATATCTTATCAAAATAAGGGTAGAATCCGATTAATAATCCTTTTGGATAATAATAATCAAGGTAGATAAAAATATGACAGGATATATGCTTTTTTCTGGAACAGCCAATGAAGAACTCTCTAAAGAGGTATCAAAATATCTCGACCAACCACTCTCTCAAGCCAAAATAACTCGTTTTTCAGATGGTGAAATTAATATTAAAATTCAAGAAAGTGTTAGGGGTAAAGATATATTTATCATACAATCAACCTCTGCACCAGCCAATGCCAACTTGATGGAACTTCTTATAATGGTTGATGCCCTTAAACGCTCGTCTGCTAAGTCTATTACAGCTGTTGTTCCTTATTATGGATATGCAAGACAAGATAGAAAAGCAGAGCCTAGAGTTCCAATTACAGCAAAACTTGTTGCCAATCTTATGGAAACAGCAGGGATTACTAGAGTGGTAACAGTTGACCTTCATGCTTCACAGATTCAGGGATTTTTTGATATTCCTGTAGATAACCTTTATGGTGCAGTTCTTTTTAATGATTATGTTAAGTCTAAAAACTTTAAAAATCCTATCGTTGCCAGTCCAGATATTGGTGGTGTAGCACGAGCCAGATATTTTGCAAAAACCATGGGCTTAGAGATGGTAATCGTAGATAAGCGACGAGAGAAAGCCAATGAGTCTGAAGTGATGAATATTATTGGTAATGTTAAAGGTAAAGATGTCATTATGATTGATGATATGGTTGATACGGCAGGAACCATGGTCAAAGCAGCAGCAGCACTTAAAGCAAAAGGAGCTACTTCGGTAATGGCATGTTGTACTCACCCTGTACTTTCAGGTCCTGCTTTTGAGCGTATTGAAAAAGGTGAGCTTGATGAGTTGGTGGTAACAGATACCATTCCAATAAAAAATAATACATACAGTAAAATAAAAGTTCTCTCGACGGCTAAAATGCTAGGAGAAGTAATTAGACGTGTTTACAACAATGAGAGTGTTAATTCACTGTTTGAGACGAACTAATGTTAGGTAAAGAGATACCTCAATCGCATATTAGAAACTTTTCTATTATTGCTCATATTGACCATGGTAAGTCAACCCTTGCCGATAGAATTATACAAGAGTGTGGAGCAGTTAATGATCGTCAAATGTCTGCACAAGTTATGGACACGATGGACATTGAGAAAGAGCGTGGAATTACCATTAAAGCCCAATCTGTTCGTTTAAATTACACTGCCAATAATGGTGAAGAGTATATTCTAAACCTTATTGACACTCCAGGTCATGTTGACTTCTCTTACGAGGTGAGTCGTTCTTTGGCTTCTTCTGAAGGGGCTTTACTTATTATAGATGCTGCCCAAGGTGTAGAGGCACAAACCATCGCCAATGTTTACATTGCTTTAGATAATGATTTGACGCTACTTCCTGTGGTCAATAAGATAGATTTACCCGCTGCTGACCCTGATAAAGTATTGATGGAAGTTGAAGAGGCTATTGGATTAGATTGTACAGAACACTCTTTGGTCTCTGCCAAAACAGGGCAGGGTGTTCCTGATCTTATTGAAGCCATTGTCGAGAGAATTCCTGCACCAACTGGCGACGAAGAAGCTCCTTGTAAAGCTCTAATTTATGACTCATGGTTTGACAACTACTTGGGTGCTTTGGCTTTGGTTCGTGTTTATCAAGGTAACATCGAAAAAGGTCAAAAGATTAAGATTATGAGTACCAAAGAGGAGTATCAAGTTTTAGATTTGATGTATCCCAATCCTATTGCTCCTATGAAAACGACCAAAATTGGTACAGGTGAGATTGGAATCGTGGTTACAGGTCTTAAAACAGTTGATGGTCTTCAAGTTGGGGATACTATTACTGACTCCATAAACCCTACAACAGAGGCAGTTCATGATTTTGAACCTGCCAAACCTTTTGTATTTGCAGCGCTTCACCCAATAGAAACAGACAAATTTGAAGATTTAAGAGATGCTCTCAATAAGTTAAAACTCAATGACAGCTCTATCTCTTTTGAGCCTGAGTCTTCATTGGCTTTGGGGTCTGGTTTTAGAACAGGTTTCTTGGGGATGCTTCACATGGAGGTTATCAAAGAGCGTTTGGAGCGAGAGTTTAACCTTGAACTTATCGCCTCTGCACCAACGGTTGTTTATGAAGTTTTAAAAAATGATGGAGAAAAAATAGAGATTCAAAATCCATTTGATTTACCAGAAGCGATGAAGATAGATACCATCTATGAACCTTATATCAAAGCAACCATTTTAGTACCAAATGATTATCTAGGTAATGTTATTAAGCTTCTTAATGACCGTCGTGGTATGCAGATTAAAATGGACTATATCAATTCTGAACGGGTACTTTTGGAGTATGATGTCCCTATGAATGAGATAGTTTTAGACTTCTATGACAAACTAAAAAGCACCACCAAAGGATACGCCAGTTTTGATTATGAGCCTATTGGTTTTAGACCAGGAGATTTGATAAAACTGGACATCAAAGTAGCAGGTGAAGTGGTAGATGCACTCTCCATCATTGTCCCACGAGAGAGAGCCAGAACCAAAGGTTTGGCATTTGTTCAGAACCTAAAAGAGCTTATACCTAGACAGCTGTTTGAAGTGGCGATTCAAGCGAGTATCGGTAATGATGTTATTGCAAGAACAACGGTAAAATCTACAGGTAAAAATGTTACGGCAAAGTGTTACGGTGGAGATATTACGCGTAAAAGAAAACTTCTTGATAAGCAAAAAGCTGGTAAAAAGCGTATGAAGGCTATTGGTTCAGTGAATGTTCCTCAAGAGGCGTTTATGGCTGTTTTGAAGTTGGATTAAGCTGTAGGGTCGGCTTTAGCCGACGTGGCAAGTATTACAATTTGACATATTTCTCTCATTATAAAAAACTTTTAGCTAAAATTAGAGTATTAAAAAGAAGTGAGTATTTATGTCCAATATTATCAAAATGAGTTTCGGGCTTATGCTTTTGATAAAGTGGAACAACGTGGTGGAACTTGACACATTTTGAGAGATAAAAAACCACTGTTTTTCTTGGCTAAAAATGTTTCGGGTATGTTGGCTTCTCGTCATAAAGATGCTTTGGAAAATATCAAAAATCATTTTATAGATAGTGGTTATACTTTGTCATTTAAACTTTTGAATGCTCATGATTATGCTGTGCCACAAGACAGAAAACGGATATTTTTTGTGGGTTTTAGAGATGATTTGAATATAAAATTTGAGTTTCCAAAGGCTTTAGATGAGAAACTGTTTTTAGAAGATGTTAATGGAGCAATTGAGTGAAGTAAGTGGTGAAAAATCATAGGAAATTTTTACTTCAAAAATTTAGATATAAAGTTATAAAAAATCCTTGACAACGCTCAATCTTTACACTCTATAGATTAGGTTACAATATCTAAATTAAACTTAAAGGAGATAGTTTGGGTTGGGAGATACATTTACATCTAATTGCGGCTGTTTCGTGGATAGGTGGTTCTGTTTTTATGTTTGTTTTGGGTATTTCACTCAAAGACAAAGAGGATCAAAAGGCAGTCTATCCTAGGGTAGGACCGATATTTGGTTATTTTGAGATTGTGGCATTGATGCTGTTGATTACGACGGGTATATTGATGATTATTAATAATGGTCTGATTTATATTCTTTTTGATGGCAGTATTCATGATAGAGCTTTAGATGCACTGCGTGAAAAGCTTATTATTGTGGCTATTATGACGGTGATTACTATTGTGCATACGGTTATTGCCTTTAGAGCCAATGGTAAAGAACGAACAAAGTTAGAGACAATTGTTTCTCGTGGTTCGTCTATGGGAATTTTTATTTTAAATTTCTTGGTACTGCACTATGCGATTGTTATCAGAGATATATTATAAACCGTGCGATGCTTAAGTTGTCATAGGTTAAGCATACGTACTTTTTGTAAAAGATGTCAAGAGAAGCTTCTAAAACCTACCATTACTACCCGTAAGGTTGGCTCTTTAGAGGTTTATAGCTTTTTTAAATATCAAAATATAGAAGATCTTCTACTTACTAAGCATACCCCTCAGGGTTATCAAGTCTATAAAGCATTAGCAAATTTTACCTTTAGACCTTTTATTAAATCATTTTTAGCAGAAGATAGTCACAGAGTTTATATTATTGGTGTGGATGAGAAGGTAAAGAGTGGGTACAGTCATGTGGCACTGTTGACTCATGCGTTACAATATAAAAATTCTAAAGTTTTACACGCCACGCTTATGGCGAATAATAGTGTAAAATATGCAGGAAAAACAGTACGTTTTCGCCTAGAGAATCCCCGAAATTTTTCCTATAATGGTATTTCGAATATCGAAGCTATTTTGGTTGATGATATTATTACCACAGGTACAACACTACAAGAGGCAAATCGCATCTTAACAGAGTGTGGGGTTACGGTGCTTTTTGCGTTGACCTTGGCTGATGTTGAAGTATAATTATGTTAAATTACCAAAAAAAATGAAAGGAGATTAATATGGATGCTAAAAAAATGAGTAAATTTTGTCAACCGTTTAGAGTTGTGCTTGGTGCTGGATTAATAGGATATGGAATGTACAGTGGGAACAGTTGGTTCTACTGGGCTGTAATTCCTCTTATTGCGGGTATTACAAACTTTTGTCCACTTTGTGCCATTACAGGTCAGTGTAAATTGATTGGTAAAAAATAGTAGTAATACTTTTACCTACTCCATTAAAATTTTAGCCACATTTTGGCTACTTCCATAAGCCAAATAGGCTTTTAACTCTTCGGCTTTTCTTGTAAAAATCTCTCTATCACTATGATAATACTCATGCAGTAGATTCTCTACCGTAACCTCTTGTTGTAGCAGTTCGTTGTGTAGTGTGGTACTGTTGTGGTGGGTCAAAATAATATTTGCTAACCCTACTTGTTTAATACCTAAAATTTTGGTGGCAATAAAAAAATCAATACTTTTAGCAATATAGCTAAGGGTAAAAGGGGTTCCAATAAGGGCAGACTCTAAGGTGGCTGTTCCTGAACAGATAAAAGCAAACTCCGACTTGCTAAGGGTAGGGTGGGTCTCTTTTTCTATCTCAAATTCGCTTATATCTCCGTAGAGTTTTTTAATTTTCTCTTCTGAAAAGCTTTTAGGAATGATCAAAATGGCTCTTTTATTTGAAAGTTTTTGGCGTACCTTTTTGAAAATAGGGAGTAGTTTGTTAATTTCGCTCTTTCTACTACCAGGCATAAATGCGATGGTTCCCTCTTTTTGTGATGAGGTAGTCTGAATCTCATCAAGTAGTGGGTGACCAATATATTGGGCTTTGCTTTGATAACAGTCAATCTCAAAAGGTAGTATTCCTAAAAGTTTATCGCAATAGCGTTCTAATTTTTGGGTACGTTTGGGGCGACTTGCCCAGACTTGGGGCAGAATATAATAAATTATCTCTTTATTGGGGTAGGCAGTTTTTAGTTTTTTAGCCAAAGGTAGGTTAAATCCTGAAGAGTCCATAAGTAAGATTTTATCAGCATTTTTAGCAAGTTCTACCATCTCATCAGCAACTTTAAAAAACCATCTTAGCTTCTTGACGGCATCAACCACTCCCATGATTGCCATCTCGGAAATATCATGAAGAGGATTGCCTAAAGATTTATCAAAAATTCCTAAAAGTTCAATGTTGTTGGTGTGTTTAAGAACCTCTTTTAAGTGAAGATTAGATGAGGGTTCGAGTGCAGAGACAAGAATTTTCATTGTAAAGGTAGACCCATATGTCTACCCTTGTTGGTATGTATATTAACCAAATTTTAGACCAGCAAAGAAACCAGCAACGGCACCAACACCAGAACTAAGCTCCATACTCGCAAGTCTATTTTTTAACATGTCAAAAACTGAGTTGAATGAATCAATACCCGATGATACACCATTTTCAATCATGCCGTCGTTTACTGTGAACATTCCTTGTGATTCAAGTACAAACAACACAACAAGTCCCAGTCCTAGAATCAGTAGAAGAAATTTAAAACTCTTTTTTAAAAAATACCCCACGGCTAAACCGATAATAAAACTTGTTCCCATTTGTAAAAAAGGGATACCCTCTTGTGTTGTTGCGGTACTTGCTGAACCGTAATCTACTGCATATTCATCATTCATCTATCTACCTTTAAAAAATTTGCTCATATTATACCTTATTTTATGTGTTAGAATTGTTAACCGATAAGGGCATCACATAAATCAAAACGATTATGTGTCATAAGGTGAACTTTGGGGTGGAGTTTCATAATCTCGTCAAAAAGAGTTTTAGAGATAGCAAATCCAACCTCTTGCTCTTTATCTTCACCATCCATAGATGCCAAGTTCATCTCATCTATAATTGCTTTGGGAACGGTGATTCCTGGTACTTTGTCTGAAATAAAATTGGCAGTTCTTGCACGAACCACGGGGAACTGACCCAAGATAAGCTCGGCTTCTTTGGCTGTTTCGCGTACACTCTCATGTTTACACTCTTCAAAAATCTCTAGTAGCTCTTTGGCATTGTCTAAATCATAAACAGGTTGGGTAATAATGCCTCTAGCTCCATAGTTAAGCTTTTTTAGAATCTTCTTTTTAATACGTCGCATATCTTTAGAATAAGCATTAGAGACGGCAAAAGGGTAGATAGGCTTGGGACTTGGTTTTAACTCTTTATTACTGTAGTCTACCCCTTTATTCAGGTGATAGATAATGCTAAGTAGCAGGGTAGAGTCTCGCTCTAGTACCCCTTTAACTTCTGGTTGGTCAGAGAGTTTTGCTGGGTCACCTGTAAGGCCTAAGATACAACGTAAGTCAAAATCATTGGCACCTAAAAGGGTTGATTGTAAAGAGAGTTTATTTTTATCCCGCATACTCATGGTGGCAATGACAGGTTTATTAAAGCTTTGCTGTATTTTAATGGCAGAGAGAACCCCCGACATTTTTAGTTTGGCAAGGGGATTATCTGTAACAGAGAATCCCGCAACCTTTTTATGGAGTCCAATTGACTTTATAGTTTCAATGGTATTCTCAATAGAAGCACCATGTGGAGGTGTTATCTCAACGGTAATAAAAGGTTCATTACTGTGGAGTTGGTTACAAAATTTTTTAAACATATTTATATATTAGTCCTAACTATTAATTGGCTATAATTCTACCAAAATTTAACATAGAAGTAGGATAAAAGATGAAATTAGCTGTATTTGATTTTGACTCAACACTGATGGATGGAGAGACCATCGAATTTTTAGCAGTACCATTAGGAATTGAGGAGAAAGTGGCACTCATTACTGAAAGAGCCATGGCAGGAGAGTTGGATTTTTTTGAATCATTAACCACCAGAGTGGCACTTCTTAAGGGATTACCAAAGGCAAGGGTTGATGAGATTTGTCAAAGTTTACCAATGATGCCAGGAGCCAAAGAGGTGGTAGCAGGGCTTAAAGAGCAGGGCTATAAAGTGGTCTGTTTTTCAGGAGGGTTTAGAAATGCCACCACACCTACAAGTAGAGATTTGGGCATAGATGCTGATTTTTCAAATATTTTGCATGATGAAAATGGTATTTTGACAGGACGTGTGGGGGGAGATATGATGTTTAGCTCTTCAAAGGGTGATATGATTGTACGATTACAAAATCTATTGGGTATTACGCAAGAGAATACTTTGGTTGTGGGTGATGGAGCCAATGATTTAAGTATGTTTGCTCATGCTAAAATAAAAGTAGCCTTTTGTGCCAAGCCAATTCTTCGTGAAGCATCAACACATACGGTTGATACTAAAGATTTAAGAGAAATTTTAAAGATTATAGCTTAGAATAGAGTAATATTATTGTAGAATTCTATAACAATTTTAAACCATTATTGTTATAAATTTTTTAATTCTTCTTCAAAGTGCGTATGAATATGATGCTTTGCTCTTTTTTTATAGAGAAATTCAGATTAAATGATGGTGGTTTAAAATAAATTAATATAGGATATAGATTCATGGACATTATACAGGCTATCATTATTGGAATTATTGAGGGATTTACGGAGTTTCTGCCTATCTCTTCAACGGGGCATATGATTGTTGCTAGTGAGTTTTTAGGGATTGAACAGACGGCAATCATTAAAGCGTATGAGGTGATTATACAGTTTGCTGCGATATTGGCAGTGATGTTACTCTATCGGGATAAGATTAACCTAAAAGAGATTGAACTTTGGCAAAAAATTATGATGGCATTTTTACCACTTGCGATTGTTGGTTTTTTATTAAAAGATTGGATTAAAGAGATATTTACTATCTCAACGGTTGCATGGATGTTTATTATTGGTGGAGTTATTTTTATTGTCGTTGAGTATTTTCATAAAGATGAAGAGTCTACTTCTAAAGAGGTAGAAGAGGTCACATGGATCCAAGCCTTATGGATTGGGTTGGGTCAGATACTTTCACTGGTTCCTGGAACCAGTAGAGCAGGTTCGACAATTATTGCAGGCATGCTCTCTGGTGTGAATAGAAAAACATCCACAGAGTTTTCCTTTTTGTTGGCGATTCCTGTAATGATGGCGGTTAGTGGCTATGATTTGTTAAAGCACTATGATGAATTTATTGGTGCTGATTTGACTGCTTTTGCAGTCGGTTTTGTAGTGGCATTTGTTGTTGCCTATTTAACTATAAAACTTTTGATCGTTTTTTTGCAACGTTTTACATTTGTTGCATTTGGCATCTATAGAATACTTTTTGGTTTACTTCTATTGATGGTGATATAGAGGAGATATTTGCATAGCCTCTATGGTATTTTGCAAGGTTAATTATTTTGACATTTAATGAATTTAATTTTCATAAGGATCTTTTGAAAGGGGTAAAAATAGCAGGTTTTAAAGAACCTAGCCCCATTCAAGAGATGGTTATCCCGATTATAGAAAAGGGAGAAGATTTGGTGGGTCAAGCCCACACAGGTACAGGTAAAACAGCAGCATTTGGTCTGCCGTTAATGAACAAAATTGCCAAGGGTGAGATAGAGAGAGCCTTGGTTATTACGCCAACACGAGAGTTGGCAACACAGGTGAGCGATGAACTCTATCACTTGGGACGTTTTTGTGGTATTCGTACCATTACCGTTTATGGTGGTGTGGGATATGGACGACAGATAGCGTTAATTAATAAGGGTGTTCAGGTGGTTGTGGCAACCCCAGGGAGACTCAAAGACCTTTATAAAAAAGGTAAAATAGACAATTTTAATCCTGAAATAGTGGTGCTTGATGAAGCTGATGAGATGCTAGATATGGGTTTTTTAGAAGAGATAAAAGAGATTTTTGAGTATATTCCTCAAAACCGACAAACCCTTCTTTTTTCGGCGACAATGCCTGAACCTATTAAAGTGTTAGCCGATGATATTTTAACAACTCCACAGTTTATTTCAGTGGTGGGTAAAGATGAGAGTACCACCAATAATGTGATAGAACAGGTCTATTATGTTATTGATGAGTCTCAACGAGATCGGGCGATTGTTAAACTGTTAGAGACTGAAAAAATTAAAAAATGTATAGTTTTTTGTCGTATGAAACGAGAAGTTGATAGACTAACCGAGCATCTTCAAGCGATTGGTTTTAATGCCAGAGGGATACATGGTGATTTAGAGCAGACGGAGAGAGATGAAGTAATTAAAGCTTATCGTCGCAATCAGATTCAAATTATGGTAGCAACTGATGTCGCAGCGAGAGGTTTAGATGTAAAACAGGTTACACATGTCTTTAACTATCATATTCCTTTTGATCCTCAAAGTTATGTTCATAGAATAGGGCGTACAGGTCGTGCAGGAAAGAGTGGAAAAGCAATTACTTTGGTTAGCACCGAAGAGTTTAAAGAACTTCAACGTATTCAAAAAGAGGTGGGAGCCAATATGACACTGGCAACCATTGATATTAATGGAGAGAGTTTATCTAATGAGGATAACTTTTCAACATTAGAGTCAATAGTTCGAGAGACTAATATTAGTGAATTGGCAACTGATTTTATTGACAGTATGGAAGATATGGATTATCATGAGTTTGTTGAGCGTGTGGTGACACTGCTTTTAGAAGAGAAACGTTCCCTTTCTACACAGATAGGATATGACTTAGATGCTGTAAATAGTATGATTGATAAGTATCATGGTGAACAAAAAGTAGCACACAAGAATAATCATCAAAGAAAGAGAAGATAAATTAAGTTATTAAAAGTAAAAATTGCCTAAAATATTGCTATAAAATAAATCTATAAAAGTAAAGAGGTTTTTTATGGCTGAAGTAAATTATATAGTTGAAGCGTTGAAGTTTATGGTATTGGGGATGGGGGTTGTTTTTCTTTTTCTCTTTCTCCTTGTACAGGTAATTAAAATTCAAGCTTGGCTTATTGCAAAGTATTTTCCAGAAACTACTCCCAAAGCACCAGCCACACCTGTGGCTAATACGACAGAAGATGAAAATCGTCGAGTCGCTGTGATTATTGCAGCAGTATCAGAATTTCGTAAAAATAAATCATAAGATGAAGGTATAAGATGGCAAAAAAATATATTGATGTGATGGATACAACCTTTAGAGATGGATTCCAATCTGTCTTTGGTGGTCGTGTACTCATGGATGACTTTTTCCCAGCAGTAGAGGCTGCGAAAAATGCAGGTATTAATCACTTTGAATTTGGTGGAGGGGCTAGATTCCAGAGCCTCTACTTTTATCTGCAAGAGGATGCTTTTGAGATGATGGACAGATTTAGAGAGATTGCAGGACCTGAAGCAAACCTTCAGACTCTCTCTCGTGGTATCAATACCGTGATGCTCGATACTGGTAGTAGAGAGTTGATTGATTTACATGCTAAAATGTTTAAAAAGCATGGAACCACAACCATCAGAAACTTTGATGCACTCAATGATGTAAACAATTTAGCTTACAGTGCAGAGTGTATTAAACGTCACGGTCTTAATCATGAAGCAGTTATTACAATGATGGATTTACCTCCAGGATGTCATGGTGCACATGATGTGGCTTTTTATGAAAAAACATTGCGAAATATGCTTGATATGGGTATTGAATTTGATAGTCTCTGTTTTAAAGATGCTTCAGGTACTGCCAATCCAAATAAAGTTTATGAGACCATCTCGATGGCTAGAAAGCTTTTGGGTGAAGAGGTTCATTTAAGACTACATACACATGAAACAGCAGGTGTTTCAGTTGCTGCTTATTTGGCTGCACTTGAAGCGGGTGCTAATGGTATTGATATGGCAGCATCACCTGTATCTGGAGGAACAAGTCAACCAGATATTTTGACCATGCTTCATGCAACGAAAGGAACAAATTATAATTTGGGTGATTTAGAATTAACTAAAATTCTTAAGTATCAAGATAGATTAAAAGAGTGTTTATCAGAGTATATGGTTCCACCAGAAGCGACTCAGGTATCTCCATTAATTCCGTTCTCTCCAATGCCAGGTGGTGCGTTAACAGCGAACACACAGATGATGAGAGATGCAGGAAACTTAGATAAGTTTGATGAAGTTATTTTAGCAATGAAAGAGGTTGTTGAACGTGGTGGTTATGGTACTTCTGTAACTCCTGTAAGTCAGTTTTATTGGCAACAAGCTTATGCCAACGTGATGTTTGGTAAATGGAAACAGATAGCCCCAGGATATGGTCATATGGTTCTTGGTTATTTCGGTAAGACACCTGTTGAACCAGATGCAGAGATTATTAAATTGGCATCAGAGAAGTTAAAGTTAGAGCCAACAACTGAAAATCCTTTGGATATTGCAGACAAAGAAGTGACAAAGTCTATTGCCTATTGGAGAAAAGTTCTTGAAGATGAAAAGTTGGAGACAACTGAAGAGAATATCTTTATTGCTGCATCATGTGATCAAAAAGGTATAGCGTTCTTAAAGGGTGAAGGTCCTTTAATGATTAGAAAAGGTAAAAATAATCAACAAAATGGAGGAGAAGAGATGAGTGGAAATTATACAGTAGTGGTTGACGGTAAGCAATATAGTGTACAGGTAGCAGAGGGTGATGGAGATATTCAGATAACACCATCAGCTATACCAGCACCTGTAGCGTCAACTCCTGCACCAACAGCAGGTGGAAAAGGTTCTATAGAGATAAACTCTCAAACACCTGGTAATGTTTGGAAAATTTTAAAAGCCGTTGGTGATAGTGTTAACGAGGGTGAACAGATTATGATTCTTGAAGCAATGAAGATGGAAATTGATATAATAGCTGATAAAACAGGTGTCATTAAGTCGATTGATGTAAGTGTCAATGATACCGTTGCTGATGGTCAGTTACTTGCCACAATGGAGTAACCTATGAAACTTAAACAGATTTTCATCTCTCTACTTTTTGCCATGTTTGCCTTGACAACTTTGTTACAGGCAAGTAGTTCTGATGTCGCAACAGAAGTTGTGGTACAAGAAGAGAGTACAGAAAAAAAAGCCTATGAACCAAAATCAATAGGTGAATTGGCAACTAGTTTTATGGAAACCACAGGTATCAATGCTATTCTTGATGTAAATGATGGAGAGATGACATCTGAACCTAAGGGTCCTGAGTATGAAAGAGAGATGACATGGTTTGAGTCCTCTTTAGGGCGTATTATTATGATTTTAATCGTATTTATACTCTTCTATTTGGCAATTGCTAAAAACTTTGAACCACTGCTTCTTATTCCCATTGCTTTTGGTGGATTACTTGCCAATATTCCACTCGCAGGTATGGGTGGAGAGCATGGAATGCTGGGTATTATCTATAACATGGGTATTGCCAATGAATTTTTCCCCTTACTGATTTTTATGGGTGTTGGAGCGATGACGGACTTTGGTCCACTCTTAGCCAATCCTAAAACAGCTATTTTGGGTGGTGCTGCTCAGTTTGGTATTTTTGGTTCATTGGTTGGAGCAGTTATTATTGGATTTGATATTCAAGATGCATCGGCTATCTCAATTATTGGTGGAGCAGATGGTCCAACATCAATTTTTATTGCCAATAGACTAGCCCCTGATTTATTGGGTGCAATTGCTGTGGCAGCCTACTCATATATGGCATTGGTTCCCGTTATTCAACCACCGATAATGAGAGCATTGACAAATAAAGAAGAGCGTAGAATTGTAATGAGAACAACAAGAAAGATACACCGATTAGAGAAATTAATTTTCCCTATTGTTGTTCTTATGTTGGCTCTTTTAATTCTGCCTGAATCTGCTCCACTTATTGGTGCGTTCGCATTTGGTAACTTTGCAAAAGAGTCAGGTGTTGTTGATAGATTAAGTGATACGATGCAGAATTCATTGATTAATATTGTAACCATATTCTTGGGACTTGGTGTTGGTTCAAAACTAGCAGCAGATAAGTTCTTGGTATTAGAGACCATGGGAATTATGATTATTGGTCTTATTGCATTCTCTATTGGTACAGCAACGGGTGTTCTTATGGCAAAACTAATGAATAAGTTCTCTGATGAGCCGATTAATCCACTTATTGGTGCAGCGGGAGTCTCGGCAGTTCCTATGTCGGCACGGGTGGTAAGTAAGGTTGGTTCTGAAGAGAAGCCAGGAAACGTACTGCTTATGCATGCTATGGGACCAAACGTTGCAGGTGTTATTGGTTCAGCTGTTGCGGCAGGTGTTTTACTTTCGATATTTAAATAGTGCTTTTTTAAGTATAAGCTAACTAATCTAGATTCAATAGTATAATTGTAATATATTATACTATTGATAAGTATAGCAAATAAAATGAGAACTTTTGGTTCTCATTTTATTTACTATATACGTGCAGTAATAGTAGAATCAAAAAAACATTACAAAGGCAACATGAGATGAGCACCAGGAGACCAAATAGTCTTGATAAGTTAGGACTTGAAAACATTGGTAATATTTACTACAACTTAAGCTATGATGAGCTTCAAGCACACGAAGTTAATAGAGGTGAGTGTAAAATTTCTACATCTGGTACAGCTATGTGCGATACAGGTATTTTTACAGGACGAAGTCCAAAAGATAAATATTTTGTAGACCAGTCTCCATCAAATGAGAATATCTTTTGGGGTGATGTAAATAGGAAAATAGAGAAAGATACTTTTGATGAACTATTTACATTGACCAAAGAGCAACTTTCAGGCAAAGATATTTATATTATGGATGTTTATGCAGGTGCTTGTAAGTTGAGTAGAAAATCGGTTAGATTTATCTCTGAAGTTGCTTGGCAGGCTCACTTTGTTAAAAATATGTTTATTCGTCCTAGCGAGGAGGAGTTAAAGAGATTTGAGCCTGATTTTGTTGTTTATAATGGTTGTAAGACTTCAAATAAAAACTATAAAGAGCAGGGCTTACACTCTGACGTTTATGTCTGTTTTAATGTAGAAGAGAATGTTTCTATTATTGGTGGTACATGGTATGGTGGAGAGATGAAAAAAGGTATCTTCTCTATGATGAACTACTGGTTACCACTAGAGGGTAAGCTCTCGATGCACTGCTCTGCTAATGTTGGTAAAGATAATGATGTTTGTCTCTTTTTTGGACTCTCTGGAACAGGAAAAACAACCCTGTCTACTGATCCTAAACGGGCATTAATTGGTGATGATGAGCATGGTTGGGATGAGAGTGGAGTCTTTAACTTCGAGGGTGGTTGTTATGCCAAAGTAATTAATCTTGATCCTAAAAGTGAGCCAGAGATTTATGGAGCGATTAGAAAAGATGCCCTTTTAGAAAATGTGGTACATGACATAAATGGAGTGGTAGATTACAGTGATAAGTCTAAAACTGAAAATACCCGTGTGTCGTATCCTATAGAGCATATTGAAAATCATAAAGATGATATGCAAGCAGGACACCCAAATAATATTATCTTCTTAACGGCAGATGCTTTTGGTGTTTTACCTCCTGTTTCAAAACTCTCTAAAGAACAAGCGATGTACTACTTTTTAAGTGGATATACTGCTAAAGTTGCAGGAACAGAGCTTGGAATTACTGAACCAGTAGCGACCTTCTCTGCTTGTTTTGGTGAGGCATTTTTACCACTACATCCAACCGATTATGCAAAGCTTTTGGGTGATAAGATAGATGAACATGGTGTTAACGTTTACTTGGTCAATACAGGTTGGACAGGTGGTGCTTATGGTATTGGGCATAGAATGAGCATTAAAGATACCAGAGCGTGTATTAATGGTATTTTAAATGGCTCTATTAATAATGCAGAGTTTGAAATATTAGATGTGTTTAATTTGCAAATACCTAAAGCATTAGATGGTGTTAAAAATAATGCTGTGCTTAATCCACGAAATACATGGAGCAATAAAGCCGATTATGATGCCTCTTTGGCTAAGTTAGCAAGTATGTTTATAGAGAATTTTAACCGTTACAATGATAATGGTTCAGAACTTGATTACTCTGAAGCAGGACCTAAAGTTTAGAAAAAATAAAGAGACCAATTTCTTGAATATTTCTTATTCCTAGCCCTTTTGGGTTAGGAGTTTTTAATAACACTTTCCCATCACATCAATACTATCAAGGTTAAGTGGATACTATTCCAATAATGAAATGATAAAACAATACATCAAAAATTAGGGAAAAGATAGAGCGTATAAAAACTTTATCAATGTTAATTAATTTTTTGACGAAGTGATTTATTTAATAAGGCTATACTTGGCATGGGAAGAGCAGATGTTGATATAAATGGGATTACTCCAAGAATAGATATTGATATTTTAGGTGGCAGTAGTGACCATATTATTTTAGATGCAAAAGAGGAAAAATTAAAAGTTGGGGATATAGTAGAATTTGATGTGAACTATTCAGCACTTTTATCTGCTATGACCTCTCCATTTGTTAAAAAAGTATTTAAGGAATAAAATTTAATTTATAGAGTGGTCATTAAAAATAATTAAATTCGCTAGTTTAAAAAAAATGAAGAGACCAACCCAATGGCTCCTCCAAATACTCCCCCCCAAACTACCAACCATCCAAGATGGGTATGAATCAACTCATGCACCAAATCATTAACCATTTTCGGGGTTAAGTCATTAAGCCTTTTATCAATTAAATCTTCGACCAAGTGACGCAGGTCATTATTTAGAGAAGAGTGTTCTAAATGGTGATTCATCTGTGTTTTAAAGGTATCTGAACTCACAATGCCTACCACTGCAGATTTTAGTTTTTTAGCAAAAGGCTCTTTTAATGAATCAAGTGCTTTCTCTCCACCAAAAAAGTTGAGTGCATCACCCAGTTTAGACTCCATCACACTCTGTTTAAGTGCAATAAAAGCAGGAGAGAAGTCAGCCGATTCAACCAGTGGAGCCAAATCAATTTTACTCTCTTCATTTTGAAAAAAAGCATTGAGTTGCTCTTGGTTAAAGAACTGTGTCATAATCATATTTTTAATAGACTCTTTAAAGGTATCAAAGTTTTTCTCTATTACTCCCGAACCATAAAGCAAGGGAACCTTGTTAAAAAGCATATGAATTGCCAACTGATTAGTCACTGCACCTGAAAGGGCAAACAGCCCTGTAAAGAGTAGGGGTGTTGCATAGGGTGCAGGGGTGAGTGTGGATAGACCAATAAGGGCAACACTGCTCATGTTGGTAAGTGTTGATTTAGATATTTCCATTTTAAAACTCCAAGATAGATTGTTGTAGCTGTTCAACAGTATGAATGGCATTACTGTAATCAGAGAAACCCCAATTAACCATAAGATAATCTATGTTCGAAGCTTTTGCTGAGAGTTGGTCTCGCTCACCATCACCAATAAAGAGGGCATCTTCTGTGGTAAGGTTTAATGTTTTTAATATGCTATAGAGCATATCGGGATGGGGTTTTCCGTTGGGGACATCATCTGCACATATCACCACGTCAAACTGTTTAACCAGTTTAAGATGATTTAAGGATTGAATTGCCGAGACTCGATAAGCATTGGTGGCAATAGCCAGTTTGTAACCCTCTAATTTTAGGATAACCAATAGATTTCTTATGCCTTCGTAGAGTTGAATCTCTTGTTCATGGTTCTGAGTATAGTAGTGTGAAAACCACTCCTCATGTTGAGGAGTAAAAGAGTCTGCATTGTAAAAAAACTCTGCAGGTTTAATCGTAGGCTCGTTGATACTTTTTAATATGAGTTGCTCATCCATTGCTTTTAGCCCCAATTGGTTACGAACATAATTGATGGCATTGGCAAGGGTTAGTGAGCTATCAATAAGGGTACCATCCATATCAAATATGATGAGTTTCTTCATCTACTTAATGGTTCCTATAGGGTCAGCAAATTTAACTTTTTGATTAATGGTTACCTTGGGTATAAAGGTCTCTTTTTCACTAAAAAGCAGTATGGTCGAACCCATCTCAAACCAACCAAACAGCTCTCCTTTTTCAAGTGATAGATTATCATATGTGTAGTGTTTAGGCTCTCTTATTTCTGAGTTGGTATTAATGGCATCTTCAAAAGTAATAATCATCTTACCGACATTTAATGCACCAATTAGTGCCATAATAAAAGTATGTCCTGCTCTATCTTCACACTCTATAATCACCCGTTCATTCTCTATAAAAAGATTCTTTTTATTTCTAAGTAGTGGAAAATTTACGGGGTAAAGTTTCCCTGGAATATGGGTGAGTGATTTAATTTTTAGAGCATCAGGAGTGTGGTATCGGTGATAATCTTTGGGTGAGAGATATAAATTAACAAATTGACCACCATTGACCTTGGTAGAGGCTTGTAGATGATGCTCTCCAAAGAGTTCGGCTATATCATACTCCATACCTTTTATCTGATAGGCTTTTCCCTCTTTTATCTCACCATAGTCGGTAACCAAAGCATCTACAGGAGAAATCATAACTTTTTCATCACTGTTAATCTCTCTGGGTTGTTGTAGGCTTCTTGTAAAGAGTTGGTTGAGTGTGGCATACTCTTTAGGCTCTTTAAATTCAGACATCTCTAGCCCCATAAGTTTGACATAGCTGTTGTTGATGATTTTCTGTAGGGGTTTAGAAAAAGCTTTAGAGGCAAATGCCCCAAAGCCATTCGAGATAAACGATGTGTAGTGTTTTTTCATATATTAAAATTCCTTGCTCTATTTGTTATTGATATGGGCTAACGCCTCTTCCATAAGGGCGATATGATAGTTCTCTTGATTGTTAATAAAGGTAAAGAATGAAGCAAAATGTTCAGAACTATCACTCACTGCTGCTGCTAGTTGTTTACACTCCTCTTTTGCTCCTATCTCTTCTTGAATTCCATCTTTTAAGAACTGTTCTAAATCCTCAAATTTATAAATCTCTTCCATAAGGCTTCTTGGAACACCTAAAATACCCATATCTGCCATCATTTGACCAAAGCTTCTTAGGTGAAAGAACGACTCATCAATAAGAATTTGATAAATACGATTTAAAAAAGCATCATTGCTGTTGGCTTTGGAGTAGTTATAGACCATAATCAGCTCATACTCTTTATAGCTCTCTTCAAATAAGAAGATGGTGAGGGCATCTCGTGCCTCTTCGCTAAGTTCAACATTTGGGTAGGCTCTATTAATATCAAAAGCTTCTGCTACCTCCTCTTCTGGGAGTTGAGCCAATACTGCTTTCATATACTCTAAATCACTTTTCATTCTAAAGGTTATATCCCCATCACCACAGCTGTCCAATTTAGACTCTATTGAGGTGATTCTTTGGATAATGTTGTTAAGCATAGAAGAGAGGTGGGTGACACGAATGGGTACTTGCTTAATGTTGTAATTATAAGTAATTTTGTTTTTAATAAAATCATTCTCTAGCCAAGTGAGGTGTTTAAATAGAATATTAGAGAACTCATAAAGTGTCTGTCTGCTTTGTGTTTGTGACATAAAACCTGTAAATTGTGTTGCTAACCATGCTTCATGAAGCTCTTTAAATAGTGTTTTCATTACGCCTCCTCCTCTTTTGGGGTACAGTCTGTTTTAATGATGTAACTTATCATGGGGAAGTTGGCATCTTTTTGTCGCTCTGCATAGGTATCAATACTGGCTTTAAGTGCCAATGCGACCATCTCTGAACAGGCAGCATCTTCAGGTGGAAGATTGTCAAGCATACCCAATGTTGTAGAGACCAACTCTTCAGCTCTTGAGAAGTGTATCCCTTTGGCTTCAGTTGTGATAATAGAACCTGCAACAATGGTGGTGGTACACCCTATTGCTTGAAAAGATATATCTGTAATGAGGGGGTCAGTCTGCTTTTCTACTTTTAAATAGATGGCAACTTTCTCTCCGTTTTGTGGGTTTTTCCCAATACCCGTGGCATCATTTTCTGGCATATCGCCATAGTTTTTTGGATTCATCATATGCTCAATGAGCTGTGCATCTGCGTTCATGTTTGACCCTTTTATTAAAATATCTTGCCATTATAGCGATTTGGATTTGGATTTGGTTTGGGATATAAAAAGATAGGGTAAAAATATTAAAGGATTTTTGATAAAATAGGTATAATACATTTAAAAACACGATATTAAGGCACTCTCTTATGAAAAAAACAACCACACTCTTTTTTTTATCTTTTTTTATTTTTCAATTAAACGCAGACCAAGTTGATATTCAAGCAGACTATTTTCATGCCGATGATATTACCAAAGTTGCCTATTTTGAAGGAAATGCTATTATTAAACAGGGTGAAAATGAGTTTAAAGCCTCTAAGGTAATTGTTTTTTTTAATAAAAAGAAAAAAGCTGTAAAATATAAAGCCAAAGGCAATGTATCTTTTCATCTGATTGAAAAAGGGATAATCTATGAGGGCAAAGCAGGGAAGATAATTTATGCTCCAAATGATTCAAAATATCACTTTTTGGGTGATGTGGTTTTAAATGATTTAACGAACAACCGAAAAATTGTGGCACAGAGTATCTCACTAGATTTAAAAACAGGTCTAGCCGAGATAAAGGGTGGAGAGAAGAAACCCGTACATTTTAGATTTGAGATTGAGGATAGAAAATAATGACACCAAGAATTGTTAATGCCGATTTTATGAAATCGGCACAAGCACTCCGAGATAGTATAGATGATACCGTAAGTGAAGTGGTCTTTTTAGGGCGTTCCAATGTGGGAAAAAGTTCAACCATTAATGGCTTAACTTTACGTAAGAGTTTGGCAAAGAGTTCATCAACCCCTGGCAAAACACAGCTTATTAACTTTTTTGATATTCGTTATAAATATGATGAACGTGACTGGAACATTCGTTTTGTAGACCTGCCTGGGTTTGGGTATGCCAAGGTATCTAAAGACCTTAAAAGTATTTGGCAAAAAAACTTGGTTGATTTTATTAAGCATCGTGTCTCTATTCGTGTTTTTATTCACTTGCGAGATGCAAGGCATCCCAATGCACAGATAGATAAAGATGTTCATAAGTATGTTTCAGAGTTTAAACGGGGAGACCAACTCTATTTGGATGTTTTTACCAAAATAGATAAACTTAATCAAAAAGAGAAAACTGCACTTAAAAAAGCATTTCCTGGTTGTATTACTCTGAGTAATTTAAAACGAAATGGTTATGAGCGTGTGCATCAGAAAATTTTTGAACATATATTTGGGATTAATGAATGGTCAAACTAGTTAAGGCAACATTAGCAGACATCTCTGCAATGCAAGGCTTGGTAGCCCAAGATGTTAAAGATGGTGTTATCTTGGCTAGAAGTGAGGATGAGGTGGCAACCAATATTCGTTCATATGTTTTGGCAAAAGAGAACAATAAGATAGTTGGTTATTTAGCACTACATGTTCACTCATTTAGATTGGCAGAGATTCGTAGTTTGATTGTTGATTTAGGGTATCGAGGGCAAAATATAGGCAAACAGATGGTTCTTTTTGCACTCAACGAGGCAAAAACTTTAGGGGTAAGTGAAGATGTTTTGGTTTTAACCTACTTACCTGATTTTTTTAAAAAACTTGATTTTATAGAGATACCAAAAGAGGGAATTCCTGAACATAAAATATGGCTTGACTGTATTAAATGTATTCATTTCCCTGTTTGTAATGAAATCTCACTAATTTATAAGTTGGGATAGATAAATATGATGTACCATGATCGACATAGAAATAAGCAGAATATAGGTTTTTGGGAGTGGTTTCCTCTTATGAGTATCGTGATATTTTATCCGATGTTGGTCTCTATTTATACCATTCTTCCTCCATTAATTGGTATTGCAGGGTTGGTTATTATTACCAATATTGACAGGAATAAAGTCTATGCGTTAGCAGGAATGCTCTATCTCATTAATTTAGATTTAAATCTAACACTGCCCTCTCTGTTGTCTCTTTTTTCGGCAATTATCATTTATGCTTTGGTCTATCCTACCACCAAGTTAATGATACGATGTAAAAAATGTTTGGCACTTTTTCTTATTATTTTAATGAATGCTATTTTTTATACGAGTCTCTTTCTGTATGATATTATTTTTAGTTCTAAAACCATTGTTGCTGATTCGATGTTAATACTCTATATTCTACTGGATATTTTAATAGGACTATTTTTATGAGATTTGCTATTGTTATTACCCTTTTTTCACTTTTTTGGCTAATGTTAATTTCAAGAATCTATCAAATCAGTATTAAATCAAACTACTATTACGAGAATCTTGCACACAACAATATTGAACGAAAATATTTTATTAAGCCTGTTCGTGGAGAGATTCTTGATAGAAATGGAGAGTTGTTGGCAGTGAATAAAATTGGATTTTCAATTAAAATAGCTCCACATCTCAAAAAGAGTAGTAATGAGTTAAATCAGACCATCGAGAGTATTGTTAAAGAGTTCCCCGATTATAACAGCACCAAGCTTTTAAAAAAATATACCAAAAAGAACTCGGCGTACAATCATAAATTTATTAAAATAATTGATTTTTTGAGCTACGATGATATGATTGGGGCTTATCCCAAGTTAACAATTAATAAGTTATTAAAAATTGAGTCAGAGACCAAACGTTATTATCCTGTTGGAAATATGGCAACCCATGTGGTGGGGTATGTAGCACGTTCTAATAAAAAAGATAATGCCAAAGATGATGTGGTTGCAAAAGTTGGCGTGGTTGGTAGAACAGGTTTAGAGCGACAATATAATGATGTGCTTCAAGGAGAGTTGGGTTATAGAATGGTCAGAGTGAGTGCGACCAATAGAGAGGTCTCTGAGATAGAGAAGAAAGAACCCCTTGAAGATCAAAACCTTGTACTTAATGTAGATTTAAGGCTACAGAGAAAAATTAATGAACTCTTTGTAGATCAATCGGGTGTGGCAGTGGTGATGGATGTGAATGGAGATATTATTGCTGCGGTAAGTTACCCTTCGTATGATCCCAATCTTTTTGTAGGAGGTATCTCTTCTAAAAATTGGAAAGTTTTGATTAATGACTTTAATCACCCCTTTACCAATAAAATTATCTCAGGTCTTTATCCCCCTGGTTCTACCATAAAAATGGGTATGGCTTTGGCATATGCTCAATCGGGTAAGGCATCATTAGATGCCAATGAGTATTGTAAAGGGTATATCAAACTGGGTAAAAATGGTCATAAGTTTAGATGTTGGTCAAGATGGGGACATGGCTCAGTTCCTTTGCGTAAAGCGATTCGAGAGAGTTGCGATGTCTATTTTTATAATAAGAGTCTGCAAGTGGGTATCGACATGATGTCCAAATATCTTAACACCTATGGATTGGGTGTTAAAACAGGAGTTGATTTACCCCGAGAGAAATCAGGTGTTATCCCAACCAAAGCGTGGAAAATGAAACGCTATAAGCAACCATGGTATTTAGGAGAGACGATTATTGCCTCTATTGGTCAGGGGTATGACCTTATAACACCTCTTCAATTGGCACGTTATACAGCATTTTTAGCCACTAAAAAATTGCCAATACCTCATGTGGTACATAAGATTGCAGGTAAGTTGGTTGAACCAGAGTATCAAAAGCCAGAGCTTAATGAACACCATTTGGCAACCATTCGTCGAGGAATGTATGATGTCTGTAATACTCCAAGAGGAACGGCAAGAAGAGCCATGCACAATCTTCCTATTAAAGTAGCAGGTAAAACAGGAACATCGCAAGTGGTTTCGATTCCTCAAGGTGAAAAGAAAAGAATGTTGGAGTCTCAGATGGAGTATTATAGCCGTTCTCATGCGTGGTTTACTTCATATGCACCGTTTGACAATCCTAAATATGTGGTCTCTATTTTGGTAGAGCATGGTGGACACGGAGGGAGTACCTCAGCACCCATTGCAGCAGAAATTTACAGATGGATGTATAAAAAAGGCTACTTTGAAGGGGGAGAAACTTCTATAGAGGTTGAGTAGAATTTTTATGAAAAAAATGATGCTACTCTTTCTTTTGGTACTTGTTTGTTTAGTTTACTTTTAGGAACCGATGCCTTTAGCCCAATGCCAATAAATTGGCGAGGCTGAAGCCATCGTTATTCTCGAAATCAGCGTGTTCATACATTAGATTATCTGCACCCAATACGATTGTTGGGCTAATAAATATAAGTGTAGATAGTGCAACACTTAGTTTTATAACTTTATTGTTCATGTGAAATCTCCATATTTTTACTACTATTATAGTGTAAAAATATGGTTTTTATCCGTTTTTAATAAAAGATTTAATTATATTTAATACTTCCCCAAACTAATATTGGCATCTCCAACCAACAGATACTCTCCCTCTACATTTGTAGGTTTATGTATGGCTTTAATATCAAGTGTGTACTGGTTACCACTTCCACCAGAGCAAGGTGGTAGGTAGGCACCCTCTTCTTTTCCAAATTGAACCCCTTGATGTTCTCTAATAGATTTAACTCCTGTAGGAAGAGTAAATGTTTCTCCTTTAATTGATGGTAGGATTAGTGTAGAAGTTCCCTCTTTGATTGAATATCCTATTATTCCATGACCACCATTGCTCATTCCTTTAAAGGTTTCATCTGAAAATGATAAAATAATATAGTTGGTTGTGCTGGGTAGATTACTGATACTTAAGGCAGGTGAGTTACCTCCCTTTTTATTATACTCAGAGCAGACCTCATCTTTAGGTACGGTTTTTCCATCCCATTTCTTATCTGTAAATGTAATGTTTAGCTTTACTTTATCTTCAGAAATTTTATAGTCGGCTTGATGGGTATCGGTACAAGCATTAAAGCTTAGTGCCAATAGTATGGTCGTAAAGTAGATTTTTTTCATGATTTTTTCCTTTGGTTTGTGTCTTAAGTATTTATCTAAATAGGAGCAAGAAACAATAATATTTAAGAACT
>DCAF01000053.1:0-149 GCA_002311915.1 Sulfurovum sp. UBA1140
TTCCTTGTGATTTAATCTCTAAAATGCTATCAGTTGCTATCTTATATTTGTAGTTTTTTCCTATACACATAGCATCATAATAATGTTTTTTGGGAAATTTTCTCTCTTTTCGATTCGCATAAGTTTCCCAACCTTCACCTGTTTTAACT
>DCAF01000053.1:292-1022 GCA_002311915.1 Sulfurovum sp. UBA1140
GATGCATGTTTAGGTGTTTTTCTAGGTTCAAGATGTTTTAAATCTCTTCCAATTCTTTTACCAAACTCCTTAAGAGATAGGTTACCTTTTGCAATATTACATTTTCGACAAGATAGGGTTAAGTTTTGAACAGAGTTGGTTCCTCCTTTTGATTTTGGCATGATATGCTCTATCTCTTCACCTTTCCTACCACAATATACACATCTGTTAGAGTTTTTTTGCAAAGTTAATAACATTGTCTGCTCTTGATTTAACACTTGGTGCTAACCATCCATCAGGTCTAGTTCTATTATCAAATCTTGGCTCTCTATATCTTGTTTTTCTTGCTCTCTTACCTCTTCTTATGCTCCTTCTTGAATCTATTGCTTTTTTAATAACTTTTTCTCGATGCACTATTTCAGCGAAGAAAAAACATTTTATAGCATCTACGATTGCCATACCTGTAACAGATGCTCCAATATCAAATTTAATCTCAAAGCTTTTTTTGCACTCTATGTTCTCTTTTAATCTTATTGTAAAAGGAAACATTTTATGTACAACTGCTTTGCCTTGTTTCAATAATTTTCTAGCTTTAGCCTCTCTTGTTGGGGCTAAAGGTGTTTTATCTTTGCTTAATACAAAAACCATTTTAAATCCTTTTTCAGATTATCTCACCTTGGCTAAGAATAGCTGTTGGTGGTGACGGTCTTTCGACTCTCTCCTCGATAATGATATATATGCTTGTTCTCAA
>DCAF01000053.1:1163-35162 GCA_002311915.1 Sulfurovum sp. UBA1140
AGGATTGGGAGAGGTTATTGACTAGATTTTCTCTTTCACTATTTTGATGTAAATGAGAACTCTGTCATAAAGTTCTCTAAAGGTTTAATAACAAATTTTCCATCGCTATAAAGCTCTGTAAGGCTATTTTTTAGTGGTACAATACCCCAAACAACACCCTTAATATATGCCCCTTGGGTAGAGATGGTTGCTTTTTTTAGTTCAGCATTTTTTCCCATTGCTTTAAATATTTTATTTGAAGCCGATGCCAACTCTATATTGGTTTGATGGGCAGTAATCTGTCTCTCTTTTAACGAAAGTCGTTTAGAAGTGGTACTGTTTTTCATATGAAAATAACCACCCATTGCCAAACTAAGCAGTAGTGGTAAAATTGAGAAAAAAGAGGTTTTTTTATGGATATTCTCTTTCGCATTAAATCCGAAAATTGCTTTAAATAGATTAACTATAGGGTTTCCATGTTTATCTTTTAATTTAATATCTTGTAAGTTATCTGTAGAGACCTTCTTGGTTTCCCTTTTTGATGTGGCTTTGTTAGAGGTAGGGTTACTGCTCCTTTCGCTCTCTTTTTTACTCGATGGGGTTTTTGTGAAGTTGATTTTTTCAATTTTTTTAGAAGATTTGATATAACTACTGTTAGCAATCTCTTGAGAAGATGCCATACTGTGTAGTAGGGTGTGAATACTACTTTGTGTTAAAGTAATGTGCATCGATAACTCTTCTCGTAATACTTTAAGCAGTTTAGGAGACTCATCTGAGACCAACATCTCTAAGTTATCAGCAAAGGTATAAGAGATTTTAAAATAGGCTTGCATACTTTTATAAACCCGTTCTGCAACCTGTTTTTCACTTAAGCCTCGGGTACCAATCGTCCAGCTCTGATGAATTTTGTCAGAGGTTGCAAACATCATAAAAAGTTTTCGGTCAAAAAGACCAATAACTAGTTTGAGTTCACTGTTTAGTATAGATTTATACTGCTGATAAAGTATGGTAAAAGGTGAAAAATATAGTGTGGTAGGAACATCCCCAACATCAATATTATCTTGAATGACATAGTTGTTTTTAAATATCTCTGCTGATGCTCTATTTCTATCTTCTTTTTGAGCAATAGACTGTTTAGCAAGTAAAGAGATGGAGATAATTTGGTTGTTTGGGTGGTCTGCTTGAATGGTACGAATACGCTCTATAAATTTTGCTTTATCACTCTCGTGAAATTGCTCTATCTCTCTTGGAATAACCCCATCATTGGTTTGAATGGCATAATTTAAAAAATAGAACTCTCTCTCTTTATAATGGGTGATGGTTACATATTGCTCTTGATTACTCATAATTTTACTCCTACTTTATAAATTCTAATATGTTATTTTTAATTAATAGAGTATAGCCTACTTTTTATAACTAACAGCTTATGTTATTTATTATTTTTTTATATTTAAATTTAGATGCTCTATCTTCTTAATTTCCCACTCTTTAGGTGGTTTAAAATAATATAAAATTTAAGCTTTATTTAAACTTTAAAGTAGAGACTAATTGTAGTAATTTATAGTTTTAGAGTGAGTCTCTGTTCATCTCTGCTTGAAGATGTTTTTTTGCCTCTTCTCGCTCCATTCCATCAAGTTGTATAATTTTATGATAAATATCAATTTTACTAAATGGTTTAGGAATAAGAAAGCCATCCCAACTTTTTAGTTGCCAATAAGCGTTTGGTTGATAGTTAACCACCATAATAGGAAGCTTAGAACGCAATGCCAGTGCTACTGCACCATCACTCATGCTTTTTTTGGGACCTCGTGGACCATCAGGTGTAATCATAATGGTTTCTCCATTCTTAATGGCTTTTATCGCAGAAATTAGCACACTTTTTGCCCCACGTTTTGAAGAACCTCTAAGACCTTTAATCTTAAATAGCCCCAATGTTTTAGCAATAAGTTCTCCATTAAAATGTTGAGAGATAATGGCTGAGGTGGGTTGGTCTTTTCTAAGTTTTCGATAGACTTGTGGAGAGATAAAAAGCTCTCCATGCCAAGTCACAGCGATGCACTGTCCCTCTATTGGTTCATCTATAAAATGGTACCGTTTTCTATAGCTTAACCATAAAAAACGCATGATCCAAAATATAAGGGTAGGAATAAAGATAACGCCCAGTTTTCGTAAAAATTTTTTACGCCAATGTATCTCTTTTTCCACTAGAGTATAATGCCATTAAGTGCACCCCTAGAGGTTTTGATAACTTTTACTTTTTGGATGCTCCCCAAAAGATCTTCGCTACCCTCTACAAAAAAAAGTTTTCCATCATCGGCTCTTCCCGAGACTCTTCCTCCTGATTTTAGTTCATCAAAATAGACTTGATGCTCTGCATCCATCTGTGCATTCATAATTTCATCTACAATTTCGGTATGTCGTGCTTGGAGTCGTGTTAATCTTTTGGAAGCTATCTTGTTAGAGATTTGATTTTCATACTCGGCGGCTGCCGTGTGGGGGCGTGGAGAGTATTTAAATGAAAATAGTTGCTCAAAACGTACTGCTTCAAGCACCTCCATTGTCTCTTCAAAATCAGCATCTGACTCATTGGGAAACCCAACAATAATATCTGTGGAAATGGTTGCTTCTGGGCAGAGTTTTCGTATTTTGGCACATCGGTTTAAAAACCACTCTTTGCTGTACCCTCGTTTCATCTCTTTTAATAATGAGGTAGAACCACTTTGAAGTGGTACATGAATCTGCTTACATATTTTAGGGTTATGTGCAAACTCTTCTAAAAACTCATTATCCATATGTAGAGGATGAGGTGAGGTAAAACGAATACGTTCTAAGCCTTCAATCTGACTTACCTTTTGTAACAGTTCGGTAAAATTACATTTAGACTCTTTTGAACTAAAGTATTTACCATAGTTATTGACATTTTGTCCCAGTAGCATCACCTCTTTAGCACCAGTGGCAACTGCTTTTTCAATTTCACGAATAATCAATTCGGAAGGAATAGAGACTTCATCTCCACGTGTCGCGGGGACAATACAGTAGGTACAAGATTTATCACACCCCATCGAAATATTAATCATGGCTTTAAATGGGTGGGTTCGGTATTCACCAAAGGCATATAGGCTATCATCATGGTCAATATCTACTTCAACGGCATGTTTTACATCAATAATTTTTGAGAGTTTAGAGACATTTCTTGCACCCAAAACAAAATCAACCGAGGGGGCTCGTTTGATAATATCTTTTCCCAAGTGAGAAGCGGTACAACCTGTAACACCAATTTTGGCAGAAGGTTTTTTGTATTTCTTAAAAACACCAATTTCAGAGAAGAGTTTAGAGACAGGTTTTTCACGAACACTACAGGTATTAATAATAATTAAATCTGCCTCTTTCAAGTTAGAAGTTAATGCATATGGCTCTTTTTGATTAAGCTCCGCAATCATATGTTCGCTATCGCGAACATTCATAGCACACCCTAGGGTTTCTATATAAAGTTTTTTCATTAATTCACTGTCTCTATCTATTTAACAATATGAACTTCATAAATAAACTCATCCTCATTTAATCCAAACTTCACTTCACGCATGTAAACAGAGAACTCCTTCTCTTCAAAATACTCAATTAGCATCTTTAACTCTTTATGCGAATTCTCTTTATCAAAATAGAATATTGATTTTTTCTCCAAATCTTCTTCAATTTTTGTTAGCTCAATTAACTTTGGTTTAGCTGTAATCGAAGCCCTTGCTAATTTCAATTTCATTTTTCCAATCCTTAAATAACATATAACATCAATTTTTTATGTTTAAAATTATTATACCCATTTTACTTAAAGGTTAGTTTAGCTATAATTTAACTCTTCTGACAACGGACAAATTCACACACTTTTGTAACACATTGTTAAGTTTTATAGTTTTAAAAAAGGATTAAATATGGAAAAAATTGTTGATATTATTGAGGCGATGGCTCATGAAAAAAATTTACCTCTTGAGGTAGCAGTAGATGCTTTTAGAGAGGCACTTGTAAAGACTGCAAAACGGTGTGTTAGCTACTCATCACACTTTGAAGCAACGGTAGATATGGATAGAAAAGATTATCGCGTAGAGCAGATTATTACGGTAGTTAAGGATAGTGATGAACGATTTGAAACCGAACCTGATAGCGTTATTTCGTTAGATGAAGCCCAAGATGAATATGGATCAGATATTGAACTAGGAGATGAGCTTAGAAGTGATTTTATTTTAGAAGAGCATGGAAGAACGGCATCATATAACCTATTTAGAGAGCTACAATATCATATTCAACGACAAGTAGAGCAGACTCTTTTTGAAAAATATCGAGAAAAAGTAGGTCAAGTGATGATTGGTACGGTTAATCGTGTTGATGATAAAGAGAATACTTTTATTGAAATTGGTGAGTTAAAAGGTATTTTAAGTCAACGAAACCGTATTAAAGGTGAAAAGTTTAAATTAGGGGATACTGTTAAAGCTCTTCTTCGTTATGTTAGTATAGACCCTGAATTTGGTATGTTCTTAGAGTTAACCCGAACTTCACCAAAATTTTTAGAGAAATTAATGGAAAAAGAGGTACCTGAAATTGCCGATGAGACTGTAGAGATTGTGGCTTCGGCTAGAATTCCTGGTCAACGGGCTAAAATATCTCTTAAGACAGATTTCCCTAATATTGACCCTATTGGTGCAGCGGTGGGTGTTAAAGGTATTAGAATTAATGCAGTTAGTTCAGAACTTAATGGTGAAAATATAGATTGTGTAGAGCATTCACCTATTCCAGAAGTTTTTATTACCAGAGCTTTATCTCCAGCGATTATTCAGAGTCTAAAAATTACCAATGGGAAAGAGAAAAAAGTTTTGGTAAATATTACGGGTGACCAAAAAGCCAAAGCGATTGGAAGAAGTGGTATTAATATTCGTTTGGCATCAATGCTTACAGGGTACACCATTGAACTTAATGAGATTGAAGGTATTACCGATCGAACAGGTGAACGTAGTGGAAAAACTTTTGGTGAAATTGAAAAAACAACCAATACCGACGCATTGGCAGATTTATTTAAATAGAGCATTAAGTTTTATCAAGTGAAGTAGATCATTTGTTGAGTATAATTATCATAATTTTTAAAGGATAACAGTGATGGATATAGAACTCTTAAGTGAACTGGTTGATTATGGAATATTGGGACTACTTGGGTTTATGAGTTTCTTGGTACTCTTTTTTTGGATAGAGAGACTACTTTTTTACAGAAGTGTTAAAGTAGAAACCTACACAACTCAAGAGGCTTTAGAGCTTGATATTACCAATAACCTCTCAATTATCTCTAGTTTTGGGGCGAACGCTCCTTATATTGGACTGTTGGGGACAGTCTTAGGAATTATTATTACTTTTTATACGCTGGGGCAGACAGGTGAGATGGATGTTAAAAATATTATGACCTCTTTGGCTCTGGCACTTAAAGCAACAGCTATGGGGTTGGTGGTTGCCATTCCTGCTATCTTTTTTTACAATCATCTTAATCGAAAAGTAGAAGTTATCCTTACGAAATGGGTGATATATCAAAAGGAGCAGTAATGCGACGAACAGAAAAGTTTGATTCGATTAATGTGGTTCCTTTTATTGACATTATGCTGGTATTGCTGGTGATTATCTTGACCACGGCTTCATTTGTACAGACAGGGCTTATTAAGCTGGATTTGCCCACTTCAAGTTCTGAAATAGAAGAGAAACCTAAAAAAGAGCTCAAAATTTCTATTAAAAAAAGTGGTGAGATATTTTTTGACAAAGAGAAAATTGATAAAGAAGAGGTTGAAGAAAAACTCTTAACACATAGTAAAGATCAACCCATTCATCTCTATTGTGATAAAGAGGCAGAGTTTTCAGAGTTTATATTTTTATTGGATATTTTAAAAAAGAATCACTATGAAAATTTAGGAATTGTTACTAAAAATGAGTAAAATTAATTATGCTTCATCATTTTTAATAACCACCACCATTTATACTCTTTTGGGTGTGACCTATTTGAGTGTTGTCAATTTAGAAGCACCTAAAAAAGAGAAACCAAAGCAGGTTATTAAAGTGGTATTGCTTACTCCTCCTAAAAAAGTAGTGCCTCCACCTGTTGCAACGCCTCTTCCTTTGCCACCACCTAAAATTGAATCCAAACCAAAACCCAAACCTAAAAAAATTATCAAAAAGATTAAGCCAAAGCCCAAAAAAGTGGTTAAAAAAGTTAAGCCAAAGCCAAAACCCAAGCCTAAGCCTAAAAAAGTTATCAAAAAAATAGAACCTAAAAAGGTAGTTAAAAAACCAACACCAACAGCAGAACCTATTATTGAAGAGGTTTATTATGAACCTGAACCGATAATTGAAGAGATTTATACCCCACCACCAGTGGTTAGAAAAGCTCCTAAAGAAGCAGTGGTGGTTGCTAAAAAAGCTCCACCCCCACCACCTAAAATTGATTTAGAAGCAGAAAAAAATAGTTTTTTGAGGGGGATACGTGCCAATATTAATGCCAATAAACGGTATCCTTCTATTGCTAAACGAAGGGGAATGCAGGGAACGGTATGGGTTGTATTTAATATTCAAAGTGATGGGAGTGCCTCGGAAATTCGTGCTTCGGGAGCCTCTAAACTTTTAAGAAGGGCTGCTAAAAAAGCCATAGAAAAGAGCTTTCCTGTAAGCATACCCTCTTCGCTTTTATCTAAAATTCCTATTAATAATATCTCTATTAATATTGATTTTAGATTACAATAATTATCTGCTATAATGCCAAAAATTTTTTATATATTAAGGAGTTGCCATGGCAACCTATATTTTTGGTCACACCACTCCAGACTCTGACTCTATTGTTGGGGCCATAGCCCTTTCCTATCTTAAACAAGAATTGGGAGAAGATACGATTGCTGTACGTCAAGGAGAGATTAATCCCGAGACAGCTTTTATTTTAGAACGGTTTAATTTCCAAGCCCCTGAATTAAAAACAAGCTTTGCAGGAGAAGATGTCTATCTTGTTGATTTTTCTGATTTGGCTCAAAGCCCAGCAGACATTAAAGAGGCAAATATTTTAGGTATTGTTGATCACCATAAACTAGGAGACATCACCACCTCAACCCCACTAGAGTGTTGGATTCGTCCTGTTGGTTGCTCTAATACCATTATTAAGCAGATGTTTGATTACCATAATATTACTATTCCTAAAGATATTGCAGGAATGATGATGTGTGCAATTTTAAGTGATACGGTTATCTACAAATCACCAACTTCTACCAAAGAGGATACCAAAGCGTGTAAAGAGTTGGCAGATATTGTGGGTATTGAAGACTTTAAAGCGTTGGGGATGGAGATGTTTATTGTGAAGTCCAATGTACTCTCTGCAACAAAAAGAGAACTGGTACTAAGAGACTTTAAAGATTTTAATATGGGTCAAGCAAAAATAGGTGTGGGTCAGCTTGAAGTCGTTGATTTGAGTGTTTTTGATAACATGAAAGAGGAACTCTTTGAAGCGATGCAACAGATTAAAGAAGAGGGCGAACGACATACCGTACTTTTATTACTTACCGATATTATGGTGGTGGGTTCTCAACTGCTGGTACTTAGTGATGATGGTTCAAAAATTGAAGAAGCGTTTAATGTTAAGCTAGAGAATAATCAGGTCTGGTTAGACAAAGTATTGAGTCGAAAAAAACAGATTATCCCTTTTTTAGAGAAGCTATTTTAAATGAAAAACCACTATTTCTTTTCTCAACCCCATCAACCCTTTTTTGTGTTGGCATTTGTATCGGCGATACTCTCGATGATCCTATTTATGTTAATGTTTAAAGGTATTGTTTCTGCTTCTGTAAGCACTACAACGTATCATGCCTATTCAATGATATTTCTTATTTTTACTCCTGCTTTTTTAGCCTTTTTGTTTACTACTTTTCCACGCTTCTCGGGGACCCCACCCATACCAAAAAATCACTATCTTAATGTTTTTTGGCTGTTTTTAGCAGGTTCTGTTCTGTTTGAAATAGGGGTGTTTGTTAGCAATATATTTGCAATAGTGGGAATGGTAATTGTCTTTATTGCCCATATAGGGGCAGGAAATATACTCTTAAGTGTCTATAACGCATCACCCCAAGAAGAGAAGCACGACCAGTATTGGATACTGGTTGCCACAGCTTTTGGTCTGCTTTCACATCTGCTTTTTTTTTTAAGTACATGGATACCCATGGTTCAAACCCTCTCGACACAGATGGGAGTTTATCTCTATCTATTTCTACTTGCTTTTGCTGTAGCACAACGGATGATTCCTTTCTTTTCACACTGCATGATAGAGAAAAATCGTACGTTACTACAATATATGACCATTCTACTTTTTGGACATATTCTGTTAGAGACGTTTATTCCTCATAGCTCTTTCCTTGTAGATATGGCTTTGGTCTATCTCATTGGAAAAGAGATACTTCGTTGGAAGCTCCCTTTCCCAAATCCTAACCCTTTGGTCTGGATACTGCATGTTGCCATGTTTTGGATACCTGTTGCCTTTCTATTTTCAGCCATTAGTAATCTGACTTCGCTGTTGGATGGAACTTATTTTCTCTTTTTAGATATTCATGCACTGATGTTGGGCTTTCTGTTTACCGTAATGATAGGTTTTGGAACCCGTGTTACGATAGGACATTCAGGAAATACCATGCAAGCCGACCGATTGACCACCATCTTTTTCTACTGGACTCAACTGGTGGTGCTTGTCCGACTCATCACCTCTATTGTCGCAGGGAAAGGGGGGAACTTTATGATTTGGTTTGATATTGCGATTACCGTTTGGCTCATTATGTTTATTGCATGGGGTATTCGATTTTTTGGAGTATTGATTTTTGGAAAAAGGTTAAAGAGTAGACTCTTTTGGGAGAAATAATGAGTAGTTGCTCTAAACGATATAAAGGAGTCAAACCATGCCACATTTCATAATAGATTGTTCAGAAAATATTCTAAAATCACACTCGCAAGAGGAGATAATAAAACAAGTCCATACATCAGCTCTTTCTACGAAGCTGTTTCATAAAAATGATTTGAAAGTAAGGCTAAATCTTTTTGAAAAATACACAACAGGAGATAAAAAGTAGATTTTATTCATGTATTTGCAAATATTATGGAGGGTAAATACCCGTATTGTTTTTATAAAAATCTCTTTTTTACATCCACTCCACCACTTTAGATACTTCGTTAGCGATGTAACACTTTATGGCAGTTTTTTCTAATGGTTTCGTGGGAATGACGGCTTTTGAGAACCCTTGTGTCTCCATCTCTTTGAGTCGTTGCCCCAAAGCCGATATTTCACGAATTTCACCTGTAAGGCTGACCTCTCCTAAAAATAGGGTTTGGGCACTTAGTTTTCTCTCTCGGTATGAGCTTAGAATCGCTGCGATAATAGCAAGGTCGGCTGAAGGTTCGTGAATTTTTATGCCCCCTGAGACGTTAACAAAGACATCATAGCTGCTTAGTGGTAGGTCAAGCTTCTTTTCTAACAGAGCCAACAGCATGGTCAGACGATTGTTGTCAAAACCTGTTGAACTTCGTTTGGGGTGACCGTAGGCTTCGCTTACGAGGGCTTGAATCTCTATAATAATGGGGCGACTTCCCTCCATGATGACGGTAAGTGCTGAACCAGAAGCCAGTTTCTCTTTGTTGAAAAATTTTCCTGCCATGGTTTTGGCATCTAGCAGACCATCTTTGGACATCTCGAATATGCCCACTTCGTTGGTGCTTCCAAAACGATTTTTGAATCCCCGTAGCAGTCGTAGTTCAGAGTTGGGGTCACCTTCAAAATAGAGTACCGTATCGACCATATGCTCTAATACTCTAGGTCCTGCAATAGAGCCATCTTTGGTGATGTGACCAATAATAAAAATGGGAATATCTAAATTTTTGGCAACACGCATTAGCTCAAAGGTGATGGTGCGTACTTGTGTGACTGACCCTGGGGCAGAGGGGGTCTCTTCGGAGTAGAGCGTTTGAATGGAGTCGATAATAATAAAATTGTAATTTTTACTGCTTATCTCTTGGAGGATATGTTGTAGGTTAATCTCGGGGAGTAAAAAAAGCTCTTTATAATTGGCTTTGAGTCTATCGGCACGCAGTTTTATCTGTCCTGCTGACTCTTCGCCTGAAACATAAAGAACCTTGTAGTGTTGACTTGCTAAATTTCCTGCTATTTTAAGCAGTAGGGTTGATTTCCCTATACCTGGACTGCCCCCAATAAGGGTAAGTGAACCAGGAACAATGCCTCCACCTAGTACCAAATCTAACTCTTTACTTCCTGAGCTAAAACGTTGGATATTCTCTTGGGTAACTTCGGTAATGGGTATCGCTTTGGGTTTGATAGGCTTATTTGAGCTTTTTTTAATCTCTTCAACAAATTTTATCTGCTCTGATGAGAGTTCTACAAGGGTATCCCACTGCTGACACCCTGTACATTTTCCCAACCAACGGGGGCTTTGCAAACCACACGCTTGACACTCGAATAGGACTTTTTTCTTTGCCATTTTTTCTCTTTTATGATGGAGTTAGGGTGCAATAATAGTGTAAAAGTATGAAGAAGTTCAAAAAGATGACAAATTGTCATTTTTTCAGGTCAGCATGAGGGAATATTCCCACTGTCGTTGGCATACTCATAAATAAATTGGTAAAGATGGGGTGACCATGCCTCTTGGTAGTCATCTTCAAGTTTGGGGCATATCTCAATGACTATCTCTTTGAGTGTTCCTGACTCTACAATCTCCTCCCACTCATCTTGAGAGTAGAACCCTGCAAACCTAGAACCCGACATATCGCACGGTTTTTGGAGTTTTTTAATAAAAAGTTTTTTTCCTTTGTTGATGTCTCCTGAAGAAATATCAATGGGAAGTTTAGAGAGGTTATATTCTGAAGCTTCCATAATACGTTCTATTAAATCGTTACTGCTTATTTTTTTAAAAAGGTTAAGTTCATTGGCAGTAGAGACAATAAATAGTAGGGATATTAAAATAATAATTAAATTCTTTTTCATTGACAATCTCCTTATAGGATGGGTTATTATAAAAGAGAAATGTGTGGTATTGGTGTAGTAATTGTGTGTAAATTGTGGTTATTGACTATGCTATAATGCCGTTAAAAGGAGCAAATATGCAAGAAAAGATTATAAAACATTTTATTACTTTAACTAAAATTCCTCATTGTAGTGAAGAGGCAGATCAACTTTTACTGTTTTTAGAAACCTTTGCTAAAGAGCGAGGATACAGTGTTGAGATAGATGAAACCAAGAATATTTTAATTAAAAAAGGTAGACCAAAATTGGCATTTCAAGCCCACTATGACATGGTCTGTATGGGTAAAGCCCCTTTGATAGAAACCGTAATAGAAGAGGGGTGGATGTCGGCTAAAGAGTCCTCGTTGGGGGCAGATAATGGCATGGCAATTGCCATGATGATGGAGCTAATGGAGCAAGGAGAGGCGTTAGAGTTTCTGTTAACTGCTGATGAAGAGATAGGTTTGGTAGGGGCTTCTGCTTTGGCGTTTAAGCTAGAGAGCAGTGCCATGCTTAATATTGATTTTGAAGATGAAGCAGAGGTCTGTATTGGGTGTGCTGGTGGAGCTGACCTGTTGGCTTTAAAGAGCTTTAAAGAGTCTACCTCTTTGTCATATAATTATAAGGTGAGTGTCACAGGTTTGGTTGGTGGACACTCGGGGGTAGATATTGATAAAGGTATTCCTAATGCCATTAAACGGTTGGCTGATTATTTGTCTGACAAAGAGGTTCGTATCTCATTATTTGAAGGGGGAGAGCGACGCAACTCTATTCCTGCTAATGCAACGGCATGGCTTAGTTCTTCTGAAGTCTTGGAAAGTACCGACGGGGTTAAAGTTGAATCAACAGAAAAGGAGTTAAAGGTTTATGAGAGTGAGAATTTTCTAAATTTATTGGTCGCTTTTGAAGATGGAGTGAACAGTTTTAATGAAGAGTTTAACCTTCCTGATACCAGTATTAATTTAGCAATTGTCTCTTTTAAAGGGGGAGAGGCTTCGATAGAGTTGAGTGCTAGAGCCATGAATGCTAAGGGATTAACAGAGATATGTGAAAAGAATATGCGTCTGTTTGCTGAATATCGTTTTAAAGGGAGTGAAGCCTATAAATACCCTGCATGGAAACCAGAAATTAATACTTTTACCAAACGGGTTAATGGGGCGATGATGGGTGTATTTGGTCACAGTAGTTATACTGCAATACACGCAGGATTAGAGTGTGGGGTTATTTCCGAGAAATATCCACACATGCAGTTTGCTTCGATTGGTCCTACCATCTGTTACCCCCACTCGACCAGAGAGAAAGTTAAACTTGATTCTGTGGGTAAGATATTTCGGGTGATTGAGAAGTTGCTTAAACCTTGAATGTTTGAGTCGTTTTACAATAAGGCACCATAAAACAGTCATCGCATTCAGGTTTTAGGGCTTTACATCGGTAGCGACCAAAGAGTACCATCGCTTGGTGCAGTAGATGTAGGTCGGTTTTAAATTTTTTGCTTAACTCCTCTTCGGTTTTGGTGGCAGTGGTTGCATCGCTGAGTCCTAGGCGATGGGCAACGCGAAAGACATGAGTATCAACTGCCATTAGGTTGGCTTCTGTGTACTCTATCATAACGACATTGGCAGTTTTTTGCCCCACACCTGCAAGGCTCATTAACTCTTTTTGAGTTAGTGGAATCTCTCCTTCGTAGTGTTCAATAACACGTTGTGCCATTTTTATGAGATTTTTGGCTTTGTTGTTAAAAAATGAACAACTTTTGATAAACTCTTTAACCTTGTCTAGCTCTGCATGGGCTAATTTTAGGGGGGTAGGGTAGGTAGCAAAGAGGTCAGGGGTGATGATGTTGACACGTTTATCGGTACACTGTGCAGAGAGCATGACCGATACAAGTAGCTCATAAAGATTTTTGTAGTGTAATTCGGTGACTGAATCAGGATAATTCTCTAAGAAGAGCGTTTTTATGGACCCAATCTCTTTTTTAGTGGCTTTTTTTATTTTTTTCATACTCGAATGGTAGTTCTGATTACTTAAACTAAGATAAAATTGTTTACAAATCATTTACAATTTTAAGTTATACTAGTTAAAATAATGTTTATATTAATCAAGTAAGGAAATGTAGAAATATGAGTAGAGTATTGAAAATTTTATTGGTTATGGTATTGGCAACGCTTAGTCTTGTGGGTTCAGATGTAATTGCAACGGTTAATGACAAGGATATAACACGAGAAGATGTTGACCAGTTTGTGGCAAAAAGTATTCGTGGTGCAAGGTACTCGGCAATGAATACTACACAGAAACAGCAGGTGGTTAATCAGCTTATTGATAGAGCACTCTATGTCGAGGTGGCTCGTAAAGAGGGCATAGAACAGGATGCTGAATATTCCAAAGCTCTTCTTAAAGTTAAAGAGAACTTGATGCTTGATATTTGGATGAAGAAAAGATTAAATGATATTAAGGTTAGTGATCAAGAGGTACATACTTATTATCAACAGCATGATCGTAAATTTATGAAAACAGCTTCGGCATCGGTTCGACATATTTTGGTCTCTAGTGAGATGGAAGCCAAAGAGATTATTCGAGAGTTGTTGAAAAGTCGAAATTTAAAAGATAGATTTATTGAGTTTGCCCACAGTAGGTCAACGGGACCTAGCAGTAAAAATGGTGGGGACATTGGTTGGTTTAATAAGGCTGAAATGGTACCAGAATTCTCTAATGCCGCATTGGCACTAAGAAAAGGTCAAATTACACTGGTGCCTGTTAAGACACAGTTTGGGTATCACATTATCTATTTAACCGATAAGAGAGGTGCAGGTAAAATGGAGTATTCAAAAGTTAAAGAGAGTATTGTGAGTTCGATTAAGTTAGAGAAATTTAAAATGAATTTGGAAAATTTAAATAGAAAACTAAAAAGTTCTGCAAGAATTACTGTAAAATAATAAAAAAGTTAGAAGGTTAATAGATATGGCTCAAAAAGTGTTGGATAATGTAGCTAGTGGTGTGTTAAGTGGTGATGAGGTTCAAAAATTATTTGCAATTGCAAAAGAGGAGGGGTTTGCTATTCCTGCGGTTAATGTGGTAGGTACTTCTTCAATTAATGGTGTATTGGAATCGGCTTCTAAGGTAAACTCACCCATTATTGTTCAGTTCTCTCATGGTGGGGGTGATTTTTATGCAGGTAAAGGTTTAAACAGTGAGCAGAGAGCCGTGCTAGGAACCATATCAGGAGCCAAACATGTACACACCGTAGCTGAAGCCTATGGGGTTCCTGTATTGTTGCATACCGACCACGCATCTCGAAAACTTCTGCCGTGGATTGATGCACTCTTAGAAGCCAGTGAAGAGCATTTTAAGATTTATAAAAAACCTCTTTTTTCATCACATATGATTGACTTATCAGAAGAGCCAATTGAAGAGAACATCGCTACTTGTAAAGCCTATTTAGAGCGTATGAGTAAAATTGGTATTACTTTAGAGATAGAGTTGGGTGTGACAGGTGGTGAAGAGGATGGTGTGGACAATACCGAAATAGACAATGCACTGCTTTATACTCAACCCGAAGAGGTCGCTTATGCGTATGAAGAGTTAAAGCAGGTTTCCGATATGTTTACCATTGCCGCATCGTTTGGTAATGTACATGGTGTTTATAAACCAGGTAATGTGGTTTTAACCCCAACCATTCTTGATAATTCTCAGAAGTATATTCAAAAGAAGTTCAATACTCAAAGTAAACCTGTTGATTTTGTTTTTCATGGTGGCTCAGGAAGCACCCTTAAAGAGATTAGAGAGGCGATAGCCTATGGTGTTATTAAGATGAATATTGATACCGATACTCAGTGGGCATATTGGGATGGAGTACGTAGATATATTGATCAATATCACACGTATCTACAAGGACAAATAGGTAACCCTGAAGGTAAAGATAAGCCAAATAAAAAATATTATGATCCACGAAAATGGTTAAGAGAGGGTGAGTTGGCACTGGTTGAGCGACTGGAACAGGCTTTTAGTGACCTAAACTGTTTAAATAGGAATTAATAGATATTTTGCAACACTCGGAATCGGAAGGCTCTGCCTCCGTTTTTCGGGCGTAAACGCTCCGATTCCTAAACTGCTAAACGTTCTCTAAAACGCGTTCTAGTGTGTACTTCATATCTTCATCTAACTCTAATGATTTTAACATCCAACGAATATATCCTGCATCACTACGTGCAATATCATTTATCTCTTCCCCTTTATATTTTCCAAATTTAAAATTCTTCATTTTTACAGGAGTACGGGTTAAAGTTTCTAATTTAAGCATTGGATTTTCACCAACATATCGCTCCTTAACCTTGGCAACGAGTTTAGAGAGTAGAAGCTTCATGACTAGTACATCACCAATGGCATCATGGGCTTTAATAACAATATTATATTTATTTGCCTCTTTTTTCTCATCTTTATATAAATCTAATGAATATCTAAAATATTGTAAACGGTGAAAATCAGAATTAGGAAAAAGGTGTTTTGAACATCGAAGGGTATCAATCAGTCTCATTCTATTTACAAATCCCTCTTTCTCTAACATTCCCAAATCAAATTGAATATTGTGGGCAATTAGATAGTTCTTATCACTGTTGAGTTCTGCTAAATCGGTATAAAATTTGGTAGCAGAAAATACTCCTTTTCCCTCTATTACGTCAGGAGTGATGTTGTGTATCTCCATCGCTTCTACTTTTATAGGAACGCTAGAAGAGCAAAGTTCATCATAAACCTCTACATTCCCTTTGGCATCAATCACCATTGCACCTATCTGTATAACTCTATCTTCTTCTTGATTGCCTGTTGTTTCGGTATCAAACAGCACATATTTAGTCATTCTTCTTCCTATTTTTAAAGTTTTTAATATATCTATAAAATGATTTTAACTCTTGGGTAAATCGGCTCTCTTTTGAAAAATATCTATTTTTAACAGTCATAAAAATAGATTTTATTTTTGTTTTTATCTGAAGGAGTATCTGTAGACTCTTCTGATAAATCTCTTGCTCTTTCAACCAATCAATACCTGCGATAAGTCGTTCATATGCCCACGCAAACCAATTAAAACTTAGCAGTTTACTCTTTGAGACTTTAAAGAGCCAAAAAGTAAAGGCAGCAATGGGTATCTTGGCAATATACAGCACTCCACCTAACAGCATCTGCCCCTGTACAAAAAAGACCCCTGCCACCAATCCTGCCCCCTCAACGCCTAGTAACAAGAGTGTAAAAACAATCAAAACCACATGACGATTAAGTCTATTGATTATCTGTTCAAGTGTTTGAAGAACTTTAAGCGAGGCGATGGTTTGATAGATAGGTTTAGCAATACCTTCCCATATAATCTCTTCAAATAGAATAAAAAGAAAGACCAATATAAACTGAACAACCAAAAGCAGTTGTTGTGCTATTTTTTGTAAAAATTCCACAGGGATATTCCTTATAAATAATGGTGAAAGTATAACATAGATATTTTTATCTGGTATGAATGGTGAAAGAGGAGAGAGGAAGATACCTCTCTAAAATGAAGCGTAAAAATCTAAAAAGAAAATTATTTTCTTCTAAGTTCTTTGATTCTTGCTTTTTTACCTTTAAGTGCTCTAAGATAAAAGAGTTTAGCACGTCTAACTCGACCACGACGAAGTACAGTAATACTCTCAATACTCTCAGAATAAAGAGGGAAAATTCTCTCAACACCTATAGAATTCGCACCAATTTTTCTAATCATCATGGTTCGACCTGTTCCTTGACCTCTAAGAGCGATACAGATACCTTCAAAGTTCTGTACTCTAGTCTTCTCACCCTCTTTAATGTTAACAGCAACTCTTAGCGTATCACCTGCTCTAAATTCAGGGACACTCTTGTTTTCTAATTGTGCTTGTTCAAAACTTTCAATATACTTGTTTCTCATAATAACTTACCTTTGGAGATTTTTATGCATGTCAGGTCTAAAGTATTTTGTTTTACACTTTGCCATCGCATTTTTTAAGTCCGAAATTTTACCGTGATTTCCCTTTAAAAACTCTGATGGAACACCAATTTCATTGTAAATCTTCGGCTTACTAAAAGATGGTGCTTCTAAAGTAGAGGCTTCAAAACTCTCTACACTTAAAGAGTCACTGTTGCCCAACACCTTATCTACGTTTCGGGCAATGGCATCACACATCACCATTGATGCCAATTCTCCACCTGTCAAGATAAAGTCACCCACCGAAAAAAGTTCATCGGCTCTCTGTTCGATAAAGCGTTCATCTATACCCTCGTAACGCCCCGAAACAAAAACCACATGCTCTTTTTTTGCCAATCGCTTGGCATCATTTTGCTTAAATGGTTTCCCCACAGGTGTTACTACGATTACATAAGCATTGGTTGAACTGTTTTTGATTGCATCAACGGCATCAAAAAGGGGTTGGGGGGTCATTAGCATACCTGCTCCACCACCAATCATTGGCACATCTACTTTGTTGTGTTTGTTGGTGGTGTAGTCTCTAGGATTAACGTAATCAAGGGTTATAAAGTTACTTTGAATGGCACGATGGAGTATCGAATCCGAGAAATAGCCCTGAATAATATTGGGAAAAAGGGTAACGAAAGAGAATCGCATATCTACTAACTCGCCTCTAACAGCTCTTTAGCATCGACTGTAGTAATGCTTTTTGTCTCGATGTCTGCGTTAATTACATAGCGTTCAATATAGGGTATCAAAAAACTCTTTGCTAAGCCCTGTTCGACCAACTTACTGTCGGTTTCAATAAAAAGATAATTGACATCTGCCATGCGTTGAATCTCTGTTACTTGACCCAATACTTCACCAGACTCTATTACCGAACACCCCTCTATCTCAAACCAAAAATATTCACCCTTTTTAAGTTCACATCGCTCTTTGGTCTCTTCTAATGAGGCATAAATTTTGGTATTGGTCAATTTTTTGGCATAATCAATTCCATCATAACCTTTAAACGCAATCAAGCCACGCTTTAGATTAATACGACTTATCTCAAGCATACCACTACTGGTCTCGAAGCTATAACCTATTTTGAACTGTTCAGGAAAATCGGTATGTAGATGGAGTTTTAAATCTCCATATAGCCCATTGGTTTTACCAATCTGAGCTACAAAAAAACGTTTTATTTTACTCATAAATAGTTATGACTTGGCTTCAACATTAACACGATAGTTACATCCACCTTTGGCTTTACAACCAGAGATAACCGTTTTAATCGAATTAATCATTCGTCCCTCTTTACCAATAAGCTTACCGACATCTTCACTATTCGCAGTGATGGTAATCTCATCGTAGTTCTCCTCAAGCGTCTTTACAGAGACCTTAATATCTTCAGGGTAACTTACTAAGAGTTTAGCATATTCAGAGACAAATTCAGAAACCATAATTTCTACTTACTTGTAATTTTTTTAACTCTGTCACTCATTTGAGCACCAACAGAAGTCCAATAGTTTAATCTTTCCATATCAACAGTCAAGTTGTTCTCTTTAATCATTGGATTATAATGACCAATTGATTCAATCCAACCACCATCTCTTCTTTTTCTGCTATCTGTTACTACGATTCTGTAAAATGGCATTTTCTTTCTACCCATTCTTGTAAGTCTAATTGTTGTCATGTTTGTTCCTTTATTGCTTTAAAAAGTATCTCTTTTAAAGTACTGACAACTGCTTTTAATGACTAAAGCACTCATCAATACTTTTAGAAGTCGAATTTTACCAAATAAATGGTTATATATAGATAAAGTTTAATGCGACCTATCGCATTAAACCCTCTAGCGTGGGATTCCCCCACTACCTGCTTGTTTCATCATCTCTTGCATCTGCCTCATGCCCCCTTTTCCCGAGAGCTGTTTTGCCATTTTTCCTGCATTTTTAAACTGCTTAAGAACACGATTAACGTGCATCTGAGAAAGTCCAGCACCTGCTGCGAGTCTTCGTTTTCTGGTATTGTTAAGCAGTTCAGGGTTCTCTCGCTCTTTTTTGGTCATAGAGCTTATTAATGCTTTTATCTGCTTGATTTCATTAGAGTTCTCTAAATCCATATCACCTATCTGTTTTGCCATGCCTCCCATACCTGGAATCATGCTCATAATAGATTTCATTGAACCAAGCTTCTTCATTGACTCCATCTGTTCTAAAAAGTCGTTAAAGTTAAACTTCCCTTTTTTAATTTTTTGGGTCAGCTGTTTGGCTTTTTTCTCGTTAATTATATTGGCTGTCTTCTCGGCTAATGATTCAAGGTCACCCGCACCCATCAATCTTGAAACAATTCGTTCAGGAATAAATTGTTCAAGGTCAGGCATTTTTTCTCCTGCACCAATAAAGCGTAACGGTACACCAACTTGATGGGCAATACCCATCGCTACACCACCTTTAGAGTCACCATCAAATTTACTTAGAACCACCCCTGTAATTCCAATTTTCTCTTTAAAGGTTTGTGCTGTTCTAACAGCATCCATACCCGTCATGGCATCTACCACATAAAAAAGTTCATCAGGGTTGGCTACTTTTTTAATGGTTGATAACTCATCCATCAACTCATCATCAATTGCCAAACGCCCAGCTGTATCAATCAACACCACATCATATAGCTCTTTTTCAGCTTTTTTCAATGCCTCTTTTACTATTTTTTTTGGCGTGGAATTTTCATCAGCTACCAGTGTTACATTCATATCGGCTGTAATCTGTCGCAGTTGCTCTACTGCTGCTAGTCGTTGTAAATCGGCTGCAACAATCATCACTTTTTTCTTCTTCTGTTCGGTTAAGAAATAAGCCAATTTACCTGTGGTTGTTGTCTTTCCTGACCCTTGCAGACCAATCATTAAAACCACAGTCGGTGGTTTAGAAGCAAATACAAACCCTTGATTTCCCTTGGTAGTTAAAATACGTTCTAAATCACTCTGTAGTGCTTTTAAAAAGTTCTCTTTACCAATACCATTGGCTTTGGTCTCACTCTCGACCGTTGCTAATAGTTCTTTAACAACTTTATGATGAACATCAGCATTAGATAGGGACTTTTTAAGTTCAGCCAAAGCTTTTTTAAGAGCTTTCTCATCATCATAAAAACGAATCTTATTTATTGCACCTTTAAAACTGTTGGTTAGGGTATCAAACATTGTTATCTCTTTGTATGGTATATTTTATTGTTGGAATTATAGCTAATTGCTTATAAAAACTCTATTTGTCATCTTTCGTATCATTCTCTTTCTTATCATTACTCTTTTTTGGCAACTTTAAAACTACATAAAATGCTACCAAAATAATCCCATAAAATATATAATATAAAACACTATCATTCTCTTGCATAAAAAACTCCTTTTACTTATATTGTCGAATATCTTTAGGCTCTTTGGCTTCAAAAGCATATCCTAAAAGTGAAATCGCTTTAGCATGAAGCAAAATTCTTTTAGAACGGGTTACCGAACCATATCGTTCATCTCCTACAATAGGGTGACCAATACTTGAAAGATGCACACGAATTTGGTGGGTTCGTCCTGTTAATATCTCTATCTCTACTTTAGACTTTTTTCCCTGTATCTCTAAAGGTCGTACAATGGTTATGGCAGGTTTTCCACGTTTCTCATTAATTTCAGAGAACGCTTTTCCTCCTTGCTTATGTGTAGCAATGGGTGCATCAATGGTCATCTCTTCAAAGAAAACTCCCTCAATCCATGCAATATACCTTTTTTTAACTTTTCGCTGTTTAAAGGCTTTAATAGCATCTTCTAAAAAGTCTGCACTCCGAGCCAACAGTATTACCCCCGAAGTATCACGGTCAAGACGGTGAATTAACTCTGTCTCCTCCTCTTCAATCGCTTCGGCTAACTCATAACTGTCTAACAGTGCGGGTTTATTAATTGCAAGAACATGTTCATCTTGATAGATAATATTAACTTTATCAATCGTCTCTACCCTAAAATATGTATCTTCAGGCATCTCTGCTCTGGCTATTTTTACTTTTCTATCTAAAAAATAGACCAATCCTCGATCAATTAAATCTTTGGCTTTCTTGTTTGAAATCTTCTCTTGCTTTGCAAGTAACTTATAGGCTTTTTCCATCTTCTATCTCTCTTATTCATTATTTATCGTTAATTGAATAGAATCCAATATCGGCTTTATATTGGTTCTCTCTCTTATTTTGGTGGGTATTAGTTGTGCATGTTGTTGTAATCTTCGAGCCAAATTAGACTCAGTTACAACCGCTATTCCTTCTATCATATTAAAAATATCTCGTTGATTAAAGTAGTGTTCTCCTGAGATAATTTTACAACCAAACTGTGCTGCCTCTGCAGCGTTGTGACCACCTACTTTAGCAAAAGCTCCACCAAGTATCACCACATCAGATATGGCATAGATATTAACCAACTCTCCTAAAATATCTGCCACCACAACATCACTGTTAAAGGCTTCATTTTCTGAATAGTTGTGCCAACTGTAGTGATGCTTTTTGGCAAAGGCTTCAACCATTAATGAGACCTTTTTAAAACGCTCTGGATGCCTAGGAACCACTACCAATTTGGCTGTTGGGTCTTCTTCTTTTAATGTTGCAAAAGCTTTTAAAATTAGCCCTTCTTCTCCCTCATGGGTACTTGCTCCACAGACCAAAAGAGCCTTGGGTTTAGAGAGCTTTTTACTTATAGGGGCTATATTTGCCAACTTAATATTTCCAATTACCTGAACATTGGTAGCTCCTAGCTCCTCTAAACGCTCTTTATCTATCTGACTTTGAGCATAAACTTCATCAATATGAGCAAATATTTTTCGGTACAACCATGCCATTCGTTTATACTTATAAAAAGAACGGTCACTCATACGGGCATTAATTAGTAGGGTTTTTGCTCCTTTTTTCTGTGCCAAAGCAAAAAGAAGATACCAAAACTCTGCCTCCATCACCACCAAAATTTTTTGTGGTTTTAACCAAAAAAAAAGTAGTGGTTCAAAAGGCAAATAACGACTCTGTAAAGGCTGTTTTTGGACAATTGCTTCATAACCTGTTTGTGTGGTGGTGCTTAATCTTAACTGCTCAATGGGCAGTTTGTCTAGCAGAGGATAGATAGCTCTTGCTTCACCAAAACTACAAGAGTGAAACCAAATACCATTGGGTTTAAGTGGTCTGTTATTTTTTAGAAAAAAACGTGCAGGAATGGAGATGGTGTACTTTGATTTCTGTTTTGAAAACCAAAACAGAAAAGGGAGTGCCAGTAGATATACAAGGGTAATTACTGCACCATAAAGGATAAAAAATAGTTTATCCAAACAAAAACCGATTACGCTTGACTCTGTATAGATTGTGGTTCTAGGTAGAGAATTCTACCACAGTGATGACACGTGGTAATTTCATCAGATTTGATAACTTCAGCATAAGCACTGTCATTAAGTTTCATAAAACATCCACAACAAGCTTGTTTCTTAACCGCCACAACAGCTGTATTTCTAGCCCAAACCCGAATTTTTTCATAAAATGAGAGAATTTTTTGATCAATAGCAATGGTTTTGGTCTCTCTTTTTCCAAAAAGCTTAATTTTGTCTTCATCAATAGATGAGAGTTTTTTAGATACCTCTATAGAGACTTTATCTAGCTCTTGAGAAGCTTTTACAAACTCACCATTGACCTCTTCAAGTTCTGATGCTTTAACATCAAGAATTTTATGGTGTCGCTCTATCTCTTCGTTGGCAAATTTTAACTTCTCTTTGGCAAGTTCTGCCTCCATCTGTAACGCTTTCATCTCTCTTTCTGTTCCAACAGCTTTCTCTTTGGCAACACCAAGAGTTAACTGCTCACTCAAAACTTTAATCTGCTCTTCAAAAGAGCCAATTTTCATATTAGCATCTTCTATTTCGGCATTAAGCCCTGAAATCTTTTGAGCAATATCATCTCTCTTTTCAGTTCTTCGTGCCAATTTTTTTTGTGATGCAACAATAAGTGGTGTAAAATCATCTATTGATTTGTCTAATTTAGAAAGCTCTATTAGCTCATTTAAATGTTTATTCAATCTCTATCCTTTGGGAGTTTAAAGCGTTTTTTGTAGTACCTATTTTATAAAAATAACTTAAGATATTTTAAATGGGTTTTTTGATTGCGAAATTATACCAAAAAGTCCTAAATTTTTCAATTCACTCATCATGACATCCACAAAAAACTGCTCACTCTCATAATGACCAATATCAACCATCATTAAATTTTGACTCATTGCTTTCATTGCATCATGATACTTTATATCGCCTGTTAAGAAGCAGTCGGCATCCACTTTATCCATTAATGAAGCTCCTGCTCCTGTTGTTAGTGCTATAGAATTAATTCTATTTTTTGGAGAAACCACACGTAAAGTCTCTAAATTCAGTTTTGTTTTCAAAAGATTTAAAAGTTCATCTTTTGACCAACTTCCTGTTGTTTTACAGATAAACTCATCTTGGAACTCTTTTTTGAAACCTAGAACTTTTTCAAAAACATAACCATTCAGATGTGTTTTATCAAAATTGGTGTGCATTGCTATTAAAGAGAGACTCTTTTTAACCATGATTTCCAAAAGATTCGCAGGGTAGAGAGAAAAATCCAACTGTTTCAATCCTGAAAAAATAAGAGGATGATGCACAATAAACAGGGTGTTCTCTTTGGCTAAGTCTAAACTCTCTTTATCTAGGTCTAAACCAAGAGCAATATATTCAAACTCTCGATTCATATCGCCTACAATCAGACCAGAATTGTCCCATTTTTCTTGTAGTTCAAAAGGGCTTATTTTATCTAATTGATTGTATATTTGTTCTATTTTCATTTTGGATTCCGTAGGGTGTTTTCCCCTGAAAACACCCTAGGCATTTACACGCTTATTTCTATCAACTTCTTGCTCTTTATACAACTTAGCACACCCAATAGAAAGCTCACGCACCTTTAAAATATAGTTCTGCCGTTGAGCCTGTGAAATTGCTTTTCGTGCATCCAAGACATTAAACGCATGACTTGCCACCATACACTGGTCATAAGCAGGAAGAGGAAGCCCAGCTTCTAAACATAATTTACACTCAGCCGACGCATCATCAAAATCTTTCAAAAGCTTTTCAATATTGGCTACTTCAAAATGGTACTTAGAGAACTCATACTCACTCTCTTTATGTACATCGGCATAGGTGGTAACTTGATCACCATGTCTGTTCCACACAATATCAAAAATAGACTCAACCCCTTGCAAGTACATTGCCAAACGCTCAGCACCATAAGTAATCTCAACAGCCACAGGGTCACAAGCAATCCCTCCTACTTGTTGAAAATAGGTAAATTGAGTCACTTCCATACCATCAAGCCAAACTTCCCAACCAAGACCCCACGCACCAAGTGTTGGTGATTCCCAGTTGTCTTCTACAAAACGAATGTCATGCTCTTGTAGATTTAAACCCAAATACTCTAAAGAGTTCAAATAAAGCTCTTGAATATTGTCAGGACTTGGTTTAATCAATGCCTGAAACTGATAGTAAGCCCCAAGTCTGTTTGGATTCTCTCCATATCGACCGTCAGTTGGCCGTCTACTTGGTGCAACATAAGCTGTACTCCAAGGCTTAGAGTCTAAGCTTCTAAGTAAAGTAGCAGGGTGAAAAGTTCCTGCTCCTACTGGTATATCATAAGGTTGAAGAATATTACACCCTTGTTCTGCCCAGTATTGTTGTAGTTTTAGTAGTATTTCACTAAATGTTAAGCTGTTTTTGTTCAATTTTTTTCCTTAATTATACTAGGAGATTTTTCAAGTTTATTTTTTCTAAATCATCAAACTCTTTATAGTAACACTTCAACCGTACTAGAATCAAGCTCCACTTTTTTAGCTTTACTTACTCTATCCTCTTGAAGCTTCACTTTTAACTCATCATCCTGCAATGCCATAATCTGAATCGCCAAGTATGCTGCGTTTACAGCTCCTGCTTTACCGATAGCCACAGTACCAACTGGCATACCTGCTGGCATCATAACGGTACTAAGTAAGGCATCTTCTCCTCGTAGCTCTCCTGAAGCCATTGGTACACCTACAATTGGTTTAATGGTACTTGCTGCCAATGCTCCTGCTAGGTGAGCTGCCATTCCAGCGGCGGCTATGAATACTTGAGCACCTTTGGCTTCTGCCTCTTTCATGTATAGTTTGGTTCGCTCTGGGCTTCTGTGTGCTGATGAGATAATAAGTTCATAAGGAACACCAAATTTTTTAAGGGTCTCTGAACAATTTTTCATGACCTCATAGTCACTCTTACTACCGATTACAATTGATACAAATTTCATTTTTTCTCCTAATAACATGTTCCATATCTGTTTAATAGGCGAATAATATCAATTTTTCTCTTCAAATAACGTTTAGAGCCAACTAAAAATCCACTCTATAAACTCAATAATCTTCTGAACAATCAATACCATTAAATCTATAAATTTTTCCATGGCATTACTATAGCACGTTGGTTTAAAAAAAATATTGAGTTATGTCAATACTCTTTTAGGCGATATGCTCTATACTTTCATTACTATATATAAGGATTAATAATAATGATAATTTCAGAATACATGAGAAACGAACATCGAGAGTGTGATGAACTCTTTGCAGATACCGAAAAATCAGTAATAGATGGTGATTTTACCAAGGCAGAAGAGCAGTTTCTTCTGTTTGCCGATAAAACATTAACCCATTTTAAAAAAGAAGAAGAGTCGCTATTTCCTACCTTTGAAGAGCTTACAGGCAATACCGAAGGACCCACCCGTGTTATGAGATTTGAACATGAACAGGTACGTGGTCTTTTAGGAAAAATGGCTGAATCGGTCGAAAATAAAGAGACCGATGCCTATCTTTCATTGGCTGAGTCAATGATGATTTTACTTCAACAGCACAATATGAAAGAGGAGCAGATGCTCTATGCCATGTGTGATAGAATGATGCCTCAAGAGATAAAAGAGAAGACCCTAAGTACCATGAAAGTGATAGAGCTTTGAAAAAAATTCTACTTGATGCAAGGGAGATGCCACACCCCGAACCCTTGCAACATGCTTTAAGTTATCTGCAAAAGATGTCAAACGAAGAGTATCTTTATATGCTTAATCGTAAAAAACCCATTCCTCTTATTGAAGTTGCCAAAGAGAAAGTATTTGCTCATCACTCTTATGAAGACAGACCAAACAGCTGTTGGCATATTCTTATCTGTAAAGATATTGATTGTAACTTAGAGGAGCTGTTGGATGTTTAACCAAGGGGGTCTCTCTTTAGAACAAGCCCCACCATTTTTGGTTGTTCTTCGCTTTTTTATTACTGCCACTACTTTTGGTCTTCTGTTGGGTATATCTCTTTTGGCTTACGGTTCAGAGCTTTTTTATATTGATTACACCACACAAATCACTCTTATTCATATTTTAGCCATTGGTGTAATGGCATCTTTTATGTTTGGAGCCTTGTTTCAGATGCTTCCTGTTATTGCAGGGGTGGTTATTCAGACCCCCACTAAAAAAGCGATGTTAATTTTAGCACTTCTTACAACAGGTCTAATCACTCAACTGCTAACCTTTAATAGCAATATATCCCTGCTTTATGCTGTCTCTGCTTTTTTATTAGGGGGAGGACTGCTTCATGCCACCACCATTATGATACGACGGCTTGTTAAAATAGCTGACCATTCCACTTCATCAAAAGGGATGCTGTTGGCACTGATTGGCTTTAGTTTGGCTATTTTATTGGGGATTTATCTGCTTCTATCTTTGGGGGGCTATGTTGATGCTACCTTTTTAATACAAGCCAAAGAGGCACACTACTCTTTTGCCCTATTTGGCTGGGTGGCTCTGCTTATTGTCTCTATTTCGTTTCAAGTGGTAGAGATGTTCTATGTGACCCCCAAGTATCCTACACTACTAAGCAATTATCTACCTTTGACACTCTTTTCACTTTTAGTTTTAAAAACAGTGTTGATTTTTAGTAGTATCAATACTCAAATGGTTGATGGGCTTTTAGCCATACTCTTTATAATTTATGCAGGGTTCACCCTTCATCGACTCTATAAAAGAAAACGCCCAACCTCTGATGCAACGGTATGGTTTTGGCGTTTGGGTATGGGGCTACTCATCATAACCATGCTTCTGTTTTTAGCAGATACTACCGTGGGAACAGATGCCTCTTTAAAATTTGTTAGTTACTTTACTTTTATAGGTTTTGCTCTTAGTATTGTCTTTGCAATGATGTATAAAATTGTTCCCTTTTTGACATGGTTTCATCTTTCAAATCAAGGGTACATCGAAGCCCCAATGATGCATGAGGTAATTCATCCTAAAAAAGCAAAAAATCATTTTGCTATTCATGTGACAACACTTTTACTGTGGGGATTAACTGCCTTCTTTAGTCAGTTCTATATCTTGGCTTCACTTATGGTTATAATTTCTTTTGGATGGTTACTCTATCATTTAATTTATGCAATGAAAAAGTACAACCATACACAAAAACATACCAAAAAAATGGAGTGGTAAAACGGTTCTTATTTGGGCAGAGATGCCCAAATATACACTACTGCTTCCAGTAAGCTTTTCGTATCGCTTGTGCCAACTGATGCACTGCCATAGCATAATGGTCTTTTGGGTTGTATCGTGCTATGGCATGAAAGTTAGGCGTTCCCCACCACATCTCATCTTTGTTATATCGGCTTAGTTTAATAAGCGATACCTCACCTTTGTAACCATAGAAATTATTGGTAGGTCTCATGCCAAGTGAACGCATATGGCTCTGCGAATATCGTGTTCTAAAGCCTGTAGTAACACCTGTAAACCTTGATTTATTGTAGTAGGTTTGCATGGCAACAGGAATACGTGAATTCCATTTACCCTTTTTCTTAAAAAAATTAGCAACACTTCCAATGGCATCGGCTCTGTTAAATAGGTTGATTTGTCCACTACCATCATGGTCAACGGCGTAATCTCTAAAAGAGTCAGGCATAAATTGAGAGAGTCCAAAAGCCCCTGCATAAGAGCCTAAAATTAGTCTTGGATCAAGACGCTCTTCTCGTGTCATGAGCAGATAGTTTTCCAATTGCATGGTAAAAAATTTTGAACGTTTAGGAAACTCAATTGAGATAGAGGTAAGGGCATCTAATACTTTATGCTTTCCTGTGAATCCTCCAAAGTTGGTCTCTACACCGATAATTCCAATAATATATTCAGGTGCAACACCATAAAGATGGGAAGCCTTTTCAAGATAGTATCGGTTTTCTTTCCAAAATTTTACCCCTTTTTCTATTCGACTGCTGGTTAAAAAATTGGCACGATACTTATCCCATGAACCTAAGGTACTTAATTTTGAAGTGGGTTTACTGCTACCAAAGGCACCAATCTTTCTTAACGCCTCTGTATCACGACTAACACTTGAAAAGAGAGCATTAAGATAGTTTCGGTCAAATCGGTGTTTGTTTATCATGGTGTTAATAAACTGTTTAAGTTTATAACTACTTCCATATGCCCCTTGAAGATAAGGGCTACTGATGCTTCCTGTCTCAAAGATATTATTAGAAACAATGGCTTCTTGAGGGCTAGGTGGTAAGGGAACAGAAGGGATATGGGTAATCGTATCAACTGGGGGTGATGATATGTATGTTCCTACAGATGGGGCTGCCTCTATAATGGTAGGGGTTACTGGTGGACAGACCAGTGGGGGTTGTTCTTTCTGTACACATCCACTGCTAACAAGTAGAATCGAGATGAGTGATAGTGTTGGTAAGTACCTCATTTTTATTCCTTTTTTATGATATTTTAATTCCTTAAATTTTTATTTTAACATAAAAATGTGGATTTTTTATTAATTTTTGTTGCCTGAAATATGATGTAAGAAAAGTATAAGTGTCTTCTTATCACGGATAAAGAGTCCTCCTACATCGTGTATGCTTGGGGCTTTAATTAAAATTGACCATAACTACTTTACATGTAGTTGTTTTTAAACTTTACATAGCGTTTTGCCGAGGCATAAAGCTCTTTAACTTCGGCATCGGTTAGCTCTCGCACTACTTTGGCAGGGCTTCCTATAATTAAGCTTCGTGGGGGAAAAACCTTATTTTTAGTTACCAATGCTCCAGCTCCCACAATGGACTCTTTGCCAATTACGGCTCCATCAAGAATGGTCGCACTCATGCCAATAAGACAAGCATCTTCGATGGTACAGCCGTGCAACATCACACGGTGTCCTACCGTGACATCATTACCAATAATGGTGGGGTTTCCATCACTCATGTCTGCTTTTTTATGGTGGGTTACATGTACCATAGATAGGTCTTGGATATTGCTTCTATCTCCGATGGTAATATGGTGAACATCTCCTCTTACCACACAGCCAAACCATATGGCACTCTCTTCTCCTATTTGGGTTCGACCAATAACGGTGGCTCCTTTGGCAATCCATGCCCCTTTTTTAAGGGTTGGTGTCCACTCTTTGTATTTAATTGTCATTGTATCTCCTATGCTTTTGCTGTTTTTTTGGTTAGTCGGATGACGTGTTTTGGGATCTCTTCTTTGGCTTCATCATAAATTTTGGTCACATAATCTTCTAAAATATCGTGATTATTGATGCCTTTACCCCCCTGTTTAATCTGTTTGTACTCTCCTGAACTTTTGAGTTTCCATCGTAGTTTGCTGTCTTTTAGTTGTAATGAGAGTATCTGTTTTATCTTCTCTTTAAGAGGAGCATCTTTAATTGGGGTCATAATCTCAATACGACGGATGAGGTTTCTAGACATCAAATCAGCCGATGAGATGTAACACTCATTTTGGTCATGTTTAAAGTAGTAGATGCGTGGATGCTCCAGATATTTACCAATAATTGAGTAGACCGAGATATTTTCACTCACCCCTTTAATTGCAGGTTTTAGTACACAGATACCACGAATAATAAGCTCTATCTTACACCCTTTAATCGAGGCGTGATAGAGTGCTTGGATAATATCAGGGTCAACGAGTGAGTTGGCTTTAAGAATAATTAACCCCTTCTCTGCAAAAGAGGACTCATGCTCTATCATCGAGAGGAGTTTGGGTTTTATATCGGTGGGTGCAATGACCAAGGTAGTTAATGCACTGTGATTAGAGAACCCTGTGATGTAGTGAAAAAATCGGGTAGCATCTCGGTTAAACTCCTCTTTGGTGGTAAAGTAACTGACATCGGTATAGATTCTTGAAGTGCTAGGATTGTAGTTTCCTGTTCCAATATGCAGATACCCTTGCAGTTTTTTCCCTTTTCGTTTGGTAATTTGTGCTATTTTGGCATGAACTTTTAGCCCTGTAATTCCATAAATAACATGAGCCCCTGCCTCTTCAAGAGCTTTTGCCCAATGTAAGTTGTTCTCTTCATCAAATCGTGCTTTAAGTTCAACCAATACAGTAACCTGTTTGCCATCTAACGCTGCACGAATCAAGGCTTTAACAATGGGTGAGTTTTTCCCCACACGATAAAGGGTCATACGCATCGAAAGGGTGTCGGGGTCTTTTGATGCCTCTTCAATAAAACGCACCACAGGGTCAAAACTCTCATAAGGGTGATAAAGAAGCACATCTTTTTTTTCGATGACTTCAAAAATATCGTTGTTGTCTCCTAGAGGTGGTAGGGTTTTTGGAGTATAGGTTGGCAGGGTAAGATGTGCCAATGCCTCTTGCCCCACAATATGCCAAAGGGTTCCTAAGTTAAGAGGAATTTTATAGTAATAGATGTCATGAGGGTCAAGCTTTAGGTGGGTGGTTAAAAACTCAATAAGCTCCTCATCTGAATCTTCCATCAGTTCAAGGCGTACCAATGTTCCTCGGTTTCTTGCACGGATTCCCTCTTCGAGTATCTCCATAAAGTCATCGGCTTCCTCCTCTTCTATCTCTATATCAGCATTTCTTGTGACTCTAAAAGGAGTAGAAGCAATTTTTTTAAATCCATAAAAAAGCTCTGTGCTAAAGTGATCAACCACCGATTCAATAGGTACAAAGCAGTGTCCAATTTCTAAAAATCTAGGAAGTATACGGGGTATTCTAATGAGTCCATATTTGGTATTGCCTTGTTTGTCTTCAAATTTAAGTGCCAAAGCAAAACTAAGATTGTTTAGATGTGGAAAAGGGTGTGTTGCATCAATGGCAATGGGCATAATAACAGGATAAATCTGTTCAAAAAACTGCTCTTTTATAATCTCTTTTTGTTTGTCCGAGAGTTTGGCATAAGGTTTAATGGTAACATCATGCTCTTTTAAATCTTTCATAATCTCTTTAAACGAAGACTCTACCGTGCGTTGTTCTTTATGTAAGGTCTTATGAATGGCTTCGAGTTGCTCACTTGGGGTTAGTTTATCAATGGCTGTCTCTTGGATACGTGCTTTAAAAAGTGACTTTAAACCTGCCACACGAATCATATAGAACTCATCAAGATTGGTACCATAAATGGCAATGAACTTCATACGTTCTAAAGGAGGCAATGCATGGTCTTTGGCTTGGGCAAGTACACGGGTATTGAACTTTAGCCATGAGAGTTCACGATTGAAGTAGAGGTCGGGGGAGGTTAAATCAATGGACATATATTTCTACCTATAATTTTTTGAGGTATTATAGCATATTGAGGTCGTAGGTTCGGTAACACCGAACATTGGTATTTAAAATTTAAAAACGATGTTTTGGTGATTGAATATTTTTTGTTCGGTGTTACCGAACCTACGGTTAAAATATTAGAGTTTTTTAATTTTTGCAATCTCATCACGCAGTCGTACTGCCTCTTCAAACTCTAAACTCTTTGATGCTAACAGCATTTTGGCTTTTAACTCTTTAACCAGTTTCTGTCGTTCTGCTTTGGGCATTCTGTCGAGTTTGCTTTTTTTACTGTACAGCTCTCCTAACTCATCTACTTTTAAATTGGTATCAAGCTCTCGCAGGGTTGTTTTGGGGGTGATACCATGTTTTATGTTGTGTTCCATCTGCTTTTTACGCCGTTCTTTAGTGGTCTCTATCGTCTCTTTCATAGAGTTGGTGATTTTTTTTGCATACATTAATACCTGCCCATTGCTGTTTCGGGCTGCCCGTCCCGAGGTTTGAATGAGCGAGGTAGTTGAGCGTAAAAACCCCTCTTTGTCGGCATCAAGAATGGCAACAAGGCTCACTTCTGGCAGGTCAAGCCCCTCTCTTAAGAGATTAATCCCAATTAAAATATCAAATTCACCCAAACGTAATGAGCGAATCACTTGGTTTCGCTCAATGACATCTAAATCAGAGTGCATGTAGCGTACACGTAGCCCTAAATCATTATAGTAAGTGGTTAACTCCTCTGCCATCTTTTTGGTGAGTACCGTAACTAGTACACGTTCACCTTTCTTTATAACCACTTTCATTCGGTCATGCAGGTTTTCGACTTGATAGGTACTGTCAATAACCTCTATCGGGGGGTCAAGCAGTCCTGTTGGGCGTACCACTTGTTGGGCAATAACGGAAGATAGTTCAAGTTCAAGCTCTTTAGGAGTCGCCGAGACAAATAGAAAATAGGGGGCTTTAACAATATATTCACCAAACATCAAGGGGCGATTGTCAAGAGCCGAAGGAAGTCTAAATCCATGCTCTACCAAGACCTCTTTTCGGCTTCTGTCCCCTGCGTACATGCCTCTAAATTGTGAAAGTGATACATGCGATTCATCGACCATGACCAAAAAATCATCTCCGTGCATCGCTTTAAAATAATCCATTATTGAGTAGGGGGTCTCTCCTACGGCTTTACCCGTTAGGTGCCGTGAGTAGTTTTCAATTCCTTTACAGATACCTGTGGCTTCTATCATCTCTAAATCAAACTCTACACGCTGTTTTAATCGAGTATATTCAATCATTCTATCTTCTGCTTGATAGAATGCCAATCGCTCTCCTAGCTCCTCTTCTATTCCTTTAACAGCAAGGGCAAGTCGCTCTTTTGATACAATAAACTGATTGGCAGAGTAGATGACATACTCTTTAAAATGTTCCACCTTTTCGCTTGTTAGGGTATTAAAGCTATAAATATCCTCTATCTCATCTCCAAAAAACTCTACCCGTATGGCTAATGCTTCATGATAAGCAGGGTAGATGTCAATCACCTCACCATTGACCCGAAAATCCCCTCGGTCAAAAAAATCATCGTTACGTTTGTAGCCCATATCTACCAGTTTAAGCAGTAGAGCCTTTTGAGCGTACTCTTCACCCACCACAAGCTTTTGTACAATGGTTTTATAATCTTCGGGTGAACCCAATCCATAATTGGCAGAGACCGATGCCACCACAATCACATCTTTATGACTAAGCAACGATGCCGTGGTCGAGAGCCGTAGTCGCTCTAACTCTTCATTAATTGAGCTGTCCTTTTCTATAAAAAGGTCTTGACGTGGAATATAGGCTTCGGGTTGATAGTAATCATAATAACTAATAAAGTATTCTACATGGTTGTTAGGAAAAAAGGTTCTAAACTCCGAATAGAGTTGGGCTGCCAAGGTTTTGTTATGGGTCATAATCAGCGTAGGCTTACCCGTTTTTTCAATAACTTTTGCCATGGTATAGGTTTTTCCTGAACCTGTCACACCCAACAGGGTTTGGTATTGATTGCCTTCATTAATAGATTGGCTTAATATCTCGATGGCTTGGGGTTGGTCACCAGCAGGTTGGTAGGGGCTTTTAAGGGTAAATGTTGGCATAATAGGTGTGGGATTCCTGTTTTAAAATTTTTTTGGAAACGGAGACTTTATAAAGTTAGCAACTCTTCTATTTTTTCAGTGAGTTCGCGTATTTTTTGGTTCTGTTTTCGTTTCTCTTCTTTTAGTCGTGTAATGGTCGGTTCTGGATTTTCAAGCATTTCAACTTTCTGTTTTAATTTTTTATTTTCAGCTAAAAGTAGTTTTTGTTGCTTTAATATATTCTCTATCTGCTGGGCAAGTTTGTCAAGTATGGTCATCAATTTTCCTTTCAATAATAGAGGAATAAAAGTATTTAT
>DCAF01000053.1:35202-35646 GCA_002311915.1 Sulfurovum sp. UBA1140
TTATAATCATAGCATATAAGTATTGGAGTTCATATGAAAAAGGTTGCTTTTAGTCTTGGGGGGAGACGATTCGAGATGGAACTAGAGAGTGAGTTTGCACTCTATGTAGAAGATGACTTAACACTAAATGGGATAGCCACGGATAGGGACAACGAGCTAACCAAGCTACTTAGAGCCTACTTGAAGGCTCTGAAACAAAATTATGATAACGAGAAGCAGATAGAGACACTTCTTGTGGATATTTTAACATAGAATGTTAAAAATATTTATAGTATTAATATTTCCTTAACTTTATTCAATAGTTTAAGAACTTTATAATTATATCTAGGCTACAATTTTAAAGTTTCATAAAAACAAACTATAAAAAAATTACTTAAGGAGTATTTTATGACAAGCACAACAACAAACAATCAACCACAGATGAGAAAAGGTTTTACAATGATC
>DCAF01000037.1:0-9356 GCA_002311915.1 Sulfurovum sp. UBA1140
GAAGAGGACTCAATTATTTTAATGGATGAAGTTGATATTGCACTTCATCCAAGATGGCAATATCAACTAATTAACGACTTAACAGAGTGGTCAAAAAATAGTCAATTTTTACTAGCAACACACTCCCCTCAAATATTAAGCTCAACCTATTATAAAAATATAATAAAATTAGAAGATGGAAAAATAAAACGATATAACAAGCCACCAATAGATAGAGATATAAATGCTATTATTGTGGAAATCATGGAAGCACCAAACTTTCCACAAGAGCTACGAGAGCTACATAAATCATATAGAAAGTTAATAAATAATGGACAAGTTGATACAAATGAAGCAAAAAAATTAAAAGAAGAAATTTTAGAACATGAGAGCGAAAGCTCATCATTTTTTCAAGATATTAATTTCCATTTAGAATTGATGTAATGCGATTTGTTCAAAAAACAGAAACTCCTCATTTTTTTATTGAGGATACTAAAAATCTACTAGTTTGGAATGACTACTACTCTAATAATAAAAGAGTTCTCAAAGAATATATTCTAAAAGGTGAACAAAACCATTTATGTATCTATTGTGAAAGTAAAATAGATATAGATAATTCTCATATTGAGCATATAAAACCAAAAGCTCAAAACAAGTACCCTGAACTAACTTTTGAATACTCCAATTTAACAGTCTCGTGCAATGGAACTTGTAATAATAAGCTTGATGATAATACTAAGCATAATTGTGGACATATAAAAGCTAATGAATACAATGAATATAAATTTTTAAATCCTATTGAATTAGTTGATATAAGAGATTATTTTGAATATGATATTGATGCTCTCACTATAAATAGTTCTGATAAAGATTTAGAAAAAGCAAACTATATGATTAGTACACTCAATTTAAATAGTGGTACTTTAAAGGTTAGAAGAGAAAAAATATATGAAAAATTCAAACAAGAGATTAGAAAAATAGAAGATATTTCAAAAAGAAAACAGATGATTAAACAGAGGCTATTACAAGAAGATATTGAACAAATATCTTTTTTAAGATACATATTTAAAAACTTCCTAAAATAAGACTAGAAAATGAAAACCATAACCCAAAAACTAGACCTAGATACATTTATAAACAACTTTAAAAGCTTCTACGCTCGTGACAAAGCCATCGAGATGATGGGTGATATTAATCAGCACCATAGATATATCCAAGCTTTATCAAAAGTACAATTTCCACCTATAAAAGAGGTTCCTAACTTAGATAGAGAACTCAATCTTATTAAAAAGCAAGGGGTGTTGCGTCTGCAAGAGATTTATGCTTTTGCTACGATTATTGCGTACTTTAATTCACTTAAGGCGATTGGGCTTCCTGAACCTTTAGGAAAGTGGATTCGTGAGATTGATGTGCCTGATGAGATTGGTGATATATTGCTCTATTTTACCGATGAGGGGAATATTAACCCTGAACGTGAGCCTGAACTTTATGATATAGAAAAAGCGTTGAAGATTAATAAGTCGGAGCTTAAAGATAAGCTCTATCGTCTCGCCCACTCCTCTACGCTTAAAGATTATCTGGTTGATACCCAAGTGCATTTTCTTAATGGTGAAGAGACACTGATGGTTCGTGGAGGGTTTAATCGAGTCATTAAAGCTTCGGTTGTTGGGCGTAGTTCGGGGGGATTCTTTTATATTCTACCTCAATCTATCTCACACCTTAAAGAGAAAGAGGCGATGCTTTTAAGTCGTCGTGAAGAGGTTATTTATAGGTACTGTCAAAGTTTTTCGGCAATTTTTACTAAATATTTTCTCTTTATGCGATTTATTAATCGTGAGTATGACCGATTTGACCACTATCAGGCTCGTGTAGAGTTTGCTCGGGCTTATGATTATCAGTTTATTTTGCCATCTAAAAGTAAAACCATTAAGCTTAGTGAATTTTGTCATCCTGCTATTGTGAACCCAATACCTGTTAATATGAAGTTAGATAAATCTATTATGCTGGTCACTGGGGTCAATGCAGGGGGTAAAACCATGTTGCTAAAATCTCTGCTTTCGGCTGTCTATATGAGTAAAAATCTTCTTCCATTTAAATGTGATGCAAAAAAGACAGAAGTGGGTCACTATAAATCTATCGAAGCAGTGATTGATGACCCACAATCGGTTAAAAATGACATCTCTACTTTTGCAGGTCGTATGGTGGAGTTTGCCAAACTTTTTGATAAAGAGAATGCCATTGTGGGTGTGGATGAGATAGAGTTGGGAACCGATTCGGATGAAGCCGCGTCTCTGTTTAGGGTAATGCTTGATGAGTTGCGAAAGAAAGGGATAACTTTTATTGTCACGACCCACCATAAACGACTCGCCTCTTTGATGGGGGCAGATGATGATGTGGAACTCATTGCCGCATTATATGATGAGGAGCGACGGAAACCTACTTATACTTTTTTGCAAGGAAGTATAGGAAAGAGTTATGCTTTTGAGACAGCACAGCGTTATGGAGTACCTGCACATATTATTCAAAAGGCAAAAATTGTTTATGGAGAAGATAAAGACAATCTTAATGAGTTAATAGAGAAGTCAACCACCCTTGAACGAGATATGCGTCTGAAAATTGCTAAAATAGATGAAGAGTTAAAAGCTGTTGAGCGTAAAAAAGAGAACCTAGAGAGTATAGAAGATAGACTTAACGAACAGCATCGAAAAGCAATTGCTACTTTAGAGAACCGTTATAACGCAGCAACCAAACGAGCCCAAGAGGCGATAAAGGTTAAAGAATCCACAGAAGGACGACGGCTACTTAATGATGCGTATAAACATAAAGAGCGTTCCAAACAGGCTAAAGAGGCACAACAACCTAATAAAGTTGAGCTTAAAAAGGGTGATAGGGTCAAGTATCGCAGTAACAAAGGGGATTTACTCTCTATTCGAGGAAAAGAGGCAACCATTGAAGTGGATGGACTGAAAATGCGTGTGCCTCTTTCACAACTTAAACGGTTGGGGGCATTGCCAAAAGTACAAAAAAAGCAACCAAAAACCACTGTTAATATTGAAAAATCAGGACGAGGAGCCATCTCTATTAAACTGCTTGGAAATTTTGCTGATGAAGCGATAGATAAACTCGATAGATTCTTATCAGATGCTTTGGTTTCAGGCTTTTCATCGGTAGAGATTATCCATGGAACGGGAACAGGGGTTCTTAAAAAGGTTATTACAGACTATTTAAAAGTTTACCCTAAGTTGCAATCGTTTCATGGGCAGAAGGGGAATTTAGGTGTTACAATTGTTTATCTTTAAAAAATTATCACTCTCAATATAAAGTGATTGAGAAGGAAAGGCAAAGTGGGCATTGTTATTTTCAACTATTTTCATAATTTTAAGGTTGACATCCTCTTTGATGCTCATGTACTCTGCCCAGTTGGCTGTGTTGGCAAAGGTGTAGACAAAAATACCCAATGAACTCTCGTTAAAAGAGCTGAAGTTAACAAGTAGGGTACTATTTTGAGAGATTTCGGGATGTGTTTTTAGCATGGTTCTTATATCATTTACAATGTTATTTATCTGTTGACTGGTTGCACTGTAGGTGATGCCGATGGTCATTTTTATTCTTCGGGTTTTTCTTCTTGAGAAATTTTCAATATGACTGTTGGCAATGGCTTGGTTGGGTAGGGTAATGAGTGAGTTTTGGAACGAGCGAATTTTGGTGGTACGCATACCAATATCTTCGACCGTACCCTCTACACCATCTATTTTTATCCACTCACCAATACGTACCGATTTATCAAGCAGTAGGGCGATGGAACCAAAAAGATTGGCAGCTGTATCTTTTGCGGCTAGGGCAAAGGCCAAACCACCAATACCCAAAGAGGCAACCAGTGCGGTGACATTAATGCCCCACACTTGTAAAACAGCACCCAGTCCAACAGCCAATACAATTCCTCGCATAATGGTCAGTATAAAATTGCCCATTTCATGAGATAATTCCGTGTTAAATTGACCTGTAAAGTGATAAACCACTCCTCTTAATGCGTGTGTTAGGGCATAAATAACCCAAAAAATATTAAACACAATCATGCTGTTGATGAGTGTTTTAATAAACTCTGTCTCTAAAAAGAGTAGGGTAAAAAAGAGGTTGACTCCAATAATAACAAAAACAAAAGAGATGGGTCCTTTAAGTGCTGAGAGTATGCGGTCATCGTAAAAAGTTTTGGTTCTTGTCGTAAGGGGTTGGAGTGTTTTTATGGTGAGGGTGGTAAACATCTTACGAAGAAAAAGAAAGAAAAACAGAGCAATAACAGCCGCAATAATATTTGCAATGGGGACATGAAAAATGGTTTTAACCAGATAGATACCATACTCACTGTTATAGAGTTGTGCCAAGAACTCTTGGGTGTGGTCTTCTAAGTTCATGTCGAGTGTTTCGATAATCTGTTCAGTGGTTTCGATGATCGGTTCGTCTAGGGTCCTGTTGGTCTCATTTTTATCATTCATCTCTTAATCTTCTCTTTTAATCTATTTTATCTTATATTTTATCAAATTTTTTTAGTTATAATGCTTTTAAGACACAATTTTAACACTTAAATGTGATAAAATGTTTTACTAAATATTAAAGGAGTATAATGAAATTTTTGCTAAAATTAATAACCACACTGCTATTTATTATGACCATTGTAGAGGCGAAGACCATTGAAGTAGATTATAAAGTAGAGTTTGGAATTATTGGTGAAATAGGTGTGGCTCATGCCACGTTGACACAAGACGAGCATGATTATGAGATTGATATTAAATTGATTGCTACAGGTATTGCCAAAGCACTCTCTAGGGGTAGAGAAGAGCAACATATCTCTAAGGGACATATGGAAGATGGGGTAATGGTGACCGATTTGTATCAGATTATTAAATCATATGGCTCTAAAATAAGCAATAAAGTCTATACCATTAATCATAAAACCAAAGAGGTGACTAAGGTCTATAAAAAATGGAAAAATGGTAAGTTGTATAAAAACAAAACAACTGTTATGGAGGGAGGCTATGCTAAAGATGACCTTTTGACACTCTACTTTAATTTGAATAAATATGTTGAAGATAAGAGTAAAAGTAGAGATTTCCGTTTTCATGCAGTGGGTGCAGAGATACAAGATGGTTATGTTGATGTGCATATTCCTAATAGTAAAGAGTTAACCGAATTTAAAGAGATACTTGGAGAGGATGGTGATTGGTACGCACGAGCCATTATTAATCAAAGTATCTTCTCTAGTGATAAGGGTGAATTGCTGTTGAGTGTGGCTAAAGATGGTATAACACAAAAGGCAGTTTTGAAAGATTTAATTTTCTTTGGAGATATTCGAGCCATACGATTATAAATCTTTTTTGAGTGAGATTTATTAAAAGAATTATGTTATACTTAAATAAACATAAAACTAAAGGACTATAAGTGATTAAGCTATTAAAAACAATAACTTATCTATCAATGGCAACCATGTTGCTCTCTACGAGTAGCATGGCAGATGATGTAACCGAGACCATGGAAGAGGCTCTGTCGGCATATAATAAAGGTAACTATACACAGGCTACCGAGGACATAACTTATGTATTAGAGTTGATTAAGCAGAAAAAAGGAAAAAATCTTAAAAGACATCTTCCCGAAGCATTAGAGGGGTGGAAAGCCGATGAGGCTAAATCTGAAACAGCAGGGGCAGGTATGCTTGGTGGTGGTACTACACTAAGTCGTAGTTATCATAAAGATGAGTCTCGAATTACTATTGAGATTATTACCGATTCTCCACTACTACATAGTATTGGAATGATGATTACCAATCCAATGTTTGCATCGGGTGGAGAACTTAAACGTATTAATCGAGAAAAAGCGATGATAAAATATAACGAGAAGCAAGAGTCAGGGGATATTTCATTGGTACTTGATAAACGTTTTATGATTACCGTTAAAGGGAAGAAGGTCTCTAAAGAGGATTTAATTAACTATGCGAAAGCGATAGATTTTAAAAAGTTAAAGGCAAATTAGTATGAGAAAAATATACGGGATGGTATTAGCAACCACACTTTTAATTGGTTTATCAGGGTGTGGAGAGAGAGATGAGGTTAAAAGCACCACCAAAGCAACTCCCGAGGTTGAAGTAGAGAGTAGTTCTCTGGTGACCGAAAGCCAGATAAAAGCTGATATAGCAAAAGCAATGGGAGAGGTTCAAAAGACCATTATGGCAAATCCTGAAATGAGCAAAGAGGATCGAAAAAAGCTTGTGGTCGAGACATTGATCAATACTGATAGTATGCAAAGTCAATTTGCAAAGCAGAAAGAGATGCTGCCCAAGATGGTTAAATTTATGAAAGCAAACAGAGCCTGTCTGCAAGATGCTAACTCTAAAGATGATGCCAAGGCGTGTGAAAAGAGGGCAGAGGGAATGGCAAAAGAGTTGGGCTTTGATGATGAGTTTAGTGAAGAGGGTGAAGAAGAGGAGTTTAATTGGGACAAAGATGAAAAGAAAAAAGTGCTTTTAGAGATGGATGAGGGGATTAAAGAGATGGAAAAAAATCTACCATGTTTGGAAAAAGCCCAAAATATGATGGATTTGATGCAGTGTGCTAAAGTAGAAGAGTAGTGAAAAAGGGTTGTATTGCATTACTCTTTTTACTGTTTATCGGTTCTCTTCATGCAATACAACCTACTCAAGAGCCGTCAAAGAGTAGTCGTTGGATGTCGGTCTCTTCAAATGGGAATTATTCGGTAGCTTTAAAAAAAGATGGCACTCTTTGGGCATTTAAAACGACGAAGAGTAAAAAATCTCTTCTCTTTATTACCATGCCCAAGCAGATAGGTATTGGGCATAATTGGGTAAGTGCTTCATCGGGTAGAACTCATGCATTGGCTGTTAAAAAAGATGGTACATTGTGGGCATGGGGACGAGATATTCGTGATGGTGTTAAGCATAAAATCTCTTCGATGTTACCGATTAAAATAACCCAAAGCTCTGATTGGGTTGTTGCCCATACTCATGGTGATAGTTATACCCTTGCATTGAAAAAAGATGGAACACTTTGGGGGTGGGGAACCATTCGTATGGGAAAAGAGATGAATCTTTTAACCCCCAAACAGATAACCAAGATTCATGATTGGGAACGTATCTCGATAGGGCGTTACAATATTGTGGCTTGTAAAGCAGATGGTACGCTTTGGGCTTGGGGGGAGAACACAAAATATATCAATCAGAATATATTTCCCACCAACCTAACTTCTAATATTGCTCCTAGAAAAATAACTCTGTTACCCATGTTAATTCAAGAGATGGAGTCATCGGGTATGATTATTTCGTTACGAGACCCTACACAGGGGGGTATTATTAAAGAGAATGGAAGTTTGTGGATATGGAGAAGAATAGATAGCAAAGAGATATTAATAGAAGAACCTACAAAAAGTAGTGATTGGAAGAGTGTTTGCGTGAAAGGAAATCGAGTTTTAGCCATTAAAAAAGAGGGAACATTGTGGTTTTGGACGATTGAAAATAAGAAATAGAGGCAAAAATAATGATAAATAGAGCCATATGGCTGGTGGTGATGAGTGGTTTTTTACAAGCAAGTATAGATTTTTCTAAGCATATAGTAAAAGATAACACCATATTAGAGGTGACAAATGTAAAGGCAAATGATTTTTTAAATCTAAGAGAAGACCCTACAGTTAAAGGTAAAAAACTGTATAAGATTCCTCATGATGCTAAAAATCTAATGAGTTTTGATAAAGAGATTGTTAAAAAATTGGGTAAAAATATATGGATACCCATTCGATTGGGCTTTTCTGAGGGCTTTGTTAACGGTTGGGTTAAAGCCAAGTATGTTAAGTTGTATCAAAAATTTGAAGCGTTGGTTGAGGGTGATTTGTTGGTAATATTTCCTCATTTTATCGAAGGAAAAACCAAGCATGGCTGGATTCTTTTAAATGACAGCATTGAAATGGAACACTACAGTGGGTGTGATGAACGGGAGAACCCAGAGCTTTTAATAGATTGGTCTCGTTTTGATGTTCGCCTTAAAGTACACTACACACTTCAAGATGTTTTTGATACAGAAGAGATTTTTGAAACGGTTGAGTATGATGATTTAACAACCTTTGGTTGGTTTAATGAAGATGCAAAAACTTTTAATATAAAAAAAGTAAACCGTTATGGGTTGGATGGATACCGATACTCGGTTGGTGTTGAGGGGTGTGGTATTAACTATTACTTTTTTAAGATTAATGGTAAAGTTTTGATTGTTCGTGAACCTTTTAATCTTCAGTTACCACGATTAAAAGGAACCCAAAAACTGCCAAAGAATTGGAAATATGATGATAAAGATGAAATTATGCACTATATTATTAGACATTTAAGGGTTTTTTAGCACCAGATTAAAGGTTAAAAAGGGAGAGTTTGAAATCATATATTAAAAATATAGATAGGGGTATTCTGTTTATGTTGTTGGCATCACTCTCGTTTGCAGTGATGGGTGGATTTGCCAAAGTGGTGAGCGAGGTATTGCCCCCTGTTGAGGTGACATTTTTTAGAAATGTCTTTGGTGTGGCACTGGTAGGATTTGCCATTTATAAATCACCACTCAAACAGATAGGTGGGAAACCCTTACTGCTTCTTTTCAGAGGAACCATGGGGTTTATGGCTCTTTTGGCATACTTTTATATTATTGCCTATATTCCATTAGGAGAGGCAGTAACTTACAATAAAACTTCACCCATTTTTGTAGCAATCTTTGCCTATATGTTTTTAAATGAGAAGTTAAACAGATGGGGAGTTTTGGCGATTGGATTGGGCTTTGTTGGTATTTTGTTTATTGCCCAACCCACAGGTGGTTCGTTTGATAAGTATGATATGTTGGGTATATTCTCAGGGATAGGAGCAGCGTTAGCCTATACCTCTATTCGTGAACTTCGGCAATATTATGATACCCGAGCCATTGTTATGAGTTTTATGGGTGTGGGAACCCTAGCGCCACTAATTTTAATGTTGCTTACCCCCTATGTTACTCCTCCTGAGGCATTGGATTTTATGTTTGCTAAATTTGTTATGCCCGAAGGTATTATCTGGTTGTATGTAGTAATGATGGGCATATTTGCAACAGCATCTCAGATATTAATGACCAAAGCCTATGAGTTGACCAAAGCAGGAATTGTTGGAACCATAAGTTATTCTAATATTGTTTTTGCTCTAATTATTGGTGTGGCATTGGGTGACTCAATACCAAATTTTTGGACTTTTTTCGGGATTACACTGGTGATTTCATCAGGACTGTTGGTGGCTTTATCAAAAGACAAGAGTTAAGTATTTATCTCAATAGTAGCAATAAACAATCATATTTAAAAAGTAAAATCATTAA
>DCAF01000037.1:9406-29494 GCA_002311915.1 Sulfurovum sp. UBA1140
AATCATTAAAAAATTTGTTATAATCCTCCTTATTTAAACAAGGATAAACCATGATACTTATAGCAGGACCATGTGTATTAGAGAGCCGAGATACGGTGATGAGAATTGCAGAGTCACTTTTACCTTACCATAATGATGGTACCAAAGATTTTTATTTTAAAGCGAGTTTTGATAAAGCAAATCGAACAAGCCTAGACTCTTTTCGAGGACCTGGAATTGATGAGGGGTTAAAGCTTTTACAAGAGGTTAAAGAGCAGTTTGGTTATAAATTACTGACCGATGTGCATGATTATACTCAACCTAGTGCCGTAGCAGAGGTGGTGGATGTTTTACAGATTCCTGCATTTTTATCACGACAAACCGATTTGTTGGTGGCTTGTGCTAAAACCTCTGCTGTGGTTAATATTAAAAAAGGGCAGTTTTTAGCCCCTCAAGCAATGGAACATTCGGTGGCTAAAGTCTTTAAGACCAGAGGCTTTGATGGAGAGGTAACTTATGAGAGTGCAAAGACGCATGGTGTTTGGTTAACGGAACGGGGTTCTAGTTTTGGTTATGGAAACTTGGTTGTTGATATGCGAGGGCTAAAAATTATGAGAGAGTTTGCTCCTGTTATTTTTGATGCAACACACTCGGTGCAGTCTCCTGCTAGTGGTGGGGCTGTGAGTGGGGGTGATAGTTCTATGATTCCTTATCTTAGTCGTGCGGCTGCTGCTGTGGGGGTAGATGGATTCTTTTTTGAGACCCATTTTGACCCAAGTATCGCTTTAAGTGATGGTGCGAATATGATTAAATTGGACAGGTTAGAGAGTTTGATAAAAGAGATTGATGCTATTAGAGCAATCTAAAAAATAGATTGCTCTGGGTTTAGCTAAAAAGTGGAGTGATGGCAGGGTATCCTGTTAGCTCTTCAGGGTTTTCAATACCGTACATTTTATAAATGGTCGAAGCGATGCTAAGGGGTTCAAAGGTTCTATATTTTCATTAAGTTCAACAACCAAGGTGTTGCTTTCAGGGTTCAGGCTCCAATTTTGTAATGCTTTAGCCGAAATAGGCACATGGGCATCGTTAAAGTCTAAGTTATAAATCTCTAACATCTCTCGACCGTTGTCCTCTGGGCTTCTAAATCGTCTCCAGTTGTCTTCACTCATCATATGTTTGTAGGTGATAAATCGTAACCCCTCTTGGTCGTTAAGTGCCGTAACCATTCCATTATAGACCCGTGAAACGTTTGGTATTTCAGCCGTGTCAAGTTCATAATTGTTAAATAAAGGTTAATTTATAAAATAACAACTTAAGTTTTAATATAATTTAATTAATTTTAATATAAAAATTAAAGTTTAGACAACTTAAAGTGTGCCTTAGGTACACTTCATAAAAAGAAAATATTCTATAAGGAAACAGATGAAGATAGTAGAAGGAAACTTGTCGGTAGACAGAAGTAAAAAAGTAGCCATTATTAATGCACGATTTAATCATTTTATTACAGACAGATTGGTAGAGGGTGCAGAAGATGCTTATGCAAGACATGGTGGAGATGCCAACAATTTAGACTTAATTTTAGTCCCTGGAGCATTCGAGATTCCTTTTGCGTTAGATAAAGCATTGGCATCGGGTAAGTATGATGCTGTTTGTTGTTTGGGTGCAGTGATTCGTGGAGCAACACCACACTTTGATTATGTATCTGCCGAGGCAACCAAAGGGGTAGCAAGTGCCACAATGAAATATGGAAAACCTGTAACCTATGGTGTTTTGACTGTAAATACCATTGAACAAGCAATTGAACGTGCAGGTACCAAAGCAGGTAATAAAGGTGGCGAAGCGATGGTGGGTCTAATTGAGATGATGAATTTGTATAATGAGTTAGAAAATGGCAACTAGGCATCAAGCAAGAACTGCAGTTGTAGGACTTCTGTATGCGTATGATTTAGGAAATGAAGATATTGCTAAATTTTCAGATGTGATATTTGAAGAGGATAAGATTAGGAATAAACAGCGGGTCTTTTCAAAAGCTCTGTTTAAAGGCACAATAGAGAATATTGAAGTGGTAGATGCCGAGGTACAAAAGTACCTAAAGGGTGGTTGGGATTATAAATCTATTGGTAAGGTAGAAAAAGCAATTATGCGTCTAGCAACCTATGAGATTTTAATTGAAGGTACCAATAAACGTATTGTTATTAATGAAGCGATAGAACTGGCTAAAGCATTAGCAGATGACAAGTCACCAAAATTTATTAATGCTGTATTGGATGCTGTTGGAAAAGAGGATACTACGGTTGAAGAGCCTACTAACGAGATTAAAAGTGAATCTGAAGAGTCATAATATATAGCCAAAAGCGATAAAAAAGGGTCATATGGGTGATGTTTATAGGGTGTTTTTTAAGGTTACACCCTCTATTTTATGAGAACTATAGGGTCAGGTGATGAAACTAAACTTATATCACCTGACCCTAAAATTTTTGAAGAAGACGAAGGTGCTTCCATCAGGTCTTGTTAGGGTGTGGAGGTGGTTGGATTTTCCACTTCTGATATGTTTGGTCATGAGGGAGGCTAGGAGTTCGTCATCATTATAATGATAGTAATTTTTTCTTAAAAGTTTAGTTTCATCACCAGACCTTAAAACTCCTTTTCTGTTATTTTAACATCTTTTGGGATTTGTATCGTAGAGTAAGATAAAAAAGTTATAATTCTACTATAAAGTCAAGAGTTATTCATTATGTTAAAATAAGGAACTAAAATATGAAAATCATTAAAAAAATATTAATAGTATCACTATTATCAGTAGTATCACTAAATGCAGAAGAGACAAGAAGTATAAAACCTACAATAGATGTTAATAAAAAAATTCCTTCTAATTTGAGGAAAACTGTATTCTTTTCTCTAAAGCATTATAATTCTGCTGTTATACGTACAAAAATTAAACCACTTTTAGGTAAAGAAGCAAAAGTTATCTCTTTTAAGTCTAATAATATGCTAGTAATTACAGCATATCCAGAGAGTATAAAGAGAGTTCAAGAGGTAATTAATAAAATCGAGTCGATGAAGCCATTCGAGGCAACAATTGTTAAATTTAAAAAAGCTTCTGTAGCAGATATTTATCAAGATATAAACGCAATGTCAAAATCCCTATTTCCTAAAGATATTGTAAGCGAAAAGGTAAGTGTTATTGATAGCAATGCAACAAATAGTTTAATTCTTGTTGGTAAAAAAGAAAATATGAATAAGTTACTTAAATATATTGAACTTCTTGATATTGAAGGAGGATTTACCTCTAAAAATATAGATTAAAAATCTAGAAAAACTTAGAGTCAGGTGATGAAAATAAACTTTTATTCAAACTTTCTCTGAACCTTTGCAACAGCAGAATTAGACTTTTTTAAAAGTTGTTTGTTTTTTTTGGGGTATTAAAAAGTTATAGTAGAATTTCATCATTAAGGATTCAAAATGAATAAAATAGGCATTAAGATTTTAGATAAAATAAGTTACGAGCAGTTTGAAAGTTTTCAGTATCTGCTTGATTATGAGTTTGAGTATGATGATATGGAAAGCTCTATTAAAGAGCAGAAGATTATTGAACTGGATATTGACGAAGAGGATAGAGGCGAAGATTTAGAGGTGCTTCATGCTCTTTTGCTTGGATTTGATGGTGATGAGGTGAAGTATGAACTTTACCTTTTTGATGGTGAGTGGGAGAGGAGAGCGTTTGGGGAGATTGGTTAGAGAAGAGCCTAAAAGCTCTACTCCTCTCTCTCTTCAATCTCCATCATCGTCTTGTTGAGATGTGCAGCCATATTTTTTTCAAAGGCATCCCACGACTTTATATCGGTAAAGAGTTTTAATACTTCATCTTTGACCTCATAGGACTCCTTATCGTCATCATAGGCTTTTTGCCCTTCGACAGCCAAGATTTTTAAGTAGTTTAAAAATGGGTCAATGGTCTCGTCCCTTTTTCCTGAAAATCCATGTCCTGGAACATAGAGGGTGCAGTTTGTATCTTTTTTAATCTGTTCTAAAAGCTCTATGTTCCCAAAGATGCTTGAGGACTCATCAAAACTTCCTAGACGACCTTTCATGAGGTTATCACCCAAGAAAAGCGTTTTGGAGTTAATATGGGTGATGAGTAGGTCGGTATCGCTGTGTGCTGATTTTGGGTGCATGACCACAAACTTTTGACCATCTATCTCTAGTTTTTGAGCATCTTTTAGGGTTTTTGTCGGAAATGCAAACGCTTTGGTTCCCTCTAGGTTCCCCGTAGTTCGATTTAAGATTCCATACCAAACTTCTGCTTCACCCTCTTTGACTGCTTTTATCATATTGGGGTGGGCGTAGATGTCCACTTTTGGATATTTCTCTACGATGGTTTTGTTTGCAAACCAGTGGTCACCGTGTTTGTGGGTATTTAGCACGGCAATAATAGGTTTTTTGCTTACTTTTTCTATCTCTAAGAGTATCTGTTTGCCGACATTGTAGTTCCCCCCTGGGTCAATGATGATTAGTCCATGTTCGCTTTCAATAAGTGCTGGATTGTTCATAAATCCTTGGTTCTCTTTGTTGGGGCTGACGATTGGTCCGTGCATGATATAGACATTCTTATTGGCTTGTTCAAATTTAAAGGTTCCATATTTACCCAGTTTAAACTCAGTCTCTACCACCTTGGAGGTTACTGCTTTGGTTGTGTTGGTCTCACTTGCTGTAGTTGTTACAGTCACTGACCCTATAAGTAGTGAAAGAAGAAGTGTATTTTTCATTGTGTCTCCTATGTTATTAGAATTTGTATTTATTATACATTGAGTTTCTTTTGAATTATGAGGATAGGTTAAGAAGCCCATTAAAAAAGTTATAGAGTGCTACTTTAGTCTTTATCTCTTAACTTTAGAGATACAATATCCACATGATTTTAATGTGTTTTTTTCAATAATAATGTGCAGTGCTTCTAAATTATGTATCTGAACGATGTTGTTGATAATAACAATAATTTTCTCTTTTTTTAGTTTACTTAGAATTCGGGAGAGGGTTTCAGGAGTGATGTTGAGTATTGAGGCAATTTCGTTATTTTTTATTTTGTTAAAGGTCTCTGTTTCGTTTAAGATGAGGTCTGCGACTTTGGCTTCTGATGATAGAATGGTCTCTTTATGTACCAATGAAGAGAGCATCATTACTTTATTGGTCATAGATTTAAGCAGGGCGAGTGAAAATGTAGGGTCTTTTAGATAGTTCATGACTTTTTTAAAATGAAGCAGTCCAACAGTTCCTCGTTCCGAGATAAATTCGCAAGTGGCAGGAAAGGGAACCTGCTCTAAACAGGCGTATTCACCTATAATAGAGGGGGCGTTAAGTCGATGGAGCTGAATCATGGTGTCTTTGGGTGAAGTTTTGTAGAGTCTGACTTGTCCATCGAGAAGAATGTGCAGATAATCACTGGAATCCCCTTCATAAAAAACGATACTATTTTTGGTAAAGTGCCGAATATAGATATTGTCATAAAGCTCTTTATGAAATTTTTTATCGAGGTTCGAGAACATTGGTACATCTTTGATTTTAACCATACATCACCTTCTTGTTTTAAGAAAAGCGAGTATACTAAAATATTTATCAATAAGAATTTAAAATAGATGTAGATTGAATAGGAGAGAGTTTAATCGTTGCCATAGTATAATCATGCATCATAAAATAAGGATAAAAATGAGTGCCTTAACAAATCAAAGAATGACCATAGATGAAGCAGTTGAGCTTATCGACAGGGCAGATTTAAAGAGCTTGGGACGAATGGCAAAAGCTCGGAAACAACAGCTTCATCCTAAAGGTGTAACAACTTTTGTGGTGGATAGAAATATTAATTATACCAATGTTTGCTGGGTCGATTGTAAGTTTTGTGCTTTTTATCGCCACGAGAAAAATGATGAGGCGTATGTATTAACCTTTGATGAGATAGATGAAAAGATTGAAGAGCTTTTAGCCATTGGTGGAACGCAGATACTTTTTCAAGGAGGGGTTCACCCCAAGTTAGAGATTGAGTGGTACGAAGATTTGCTAGAGCATATTCATACCAAATATCCAACAATTACCATTCATGGGTTTTCGGCGATTGAGGTTGATTATATTGCACAGCGTTCTAAAATTTCTATTTCAGAGGTCTTAAGACGGCTTAGAGATAAAGGGTTGGCTTCGATTCCAGGGGCTGGGGCAGAGATACTTAGTGATAGAGTTAGAGATATTATTGCCCCTAAAAAGCTGGACAAAGATACGTGGCTAGAGGTGCATCGTGAGGCACATAAACTGGGGATTAAATCAACGGCTACCATGATGTATGGTACAGTAGAGACCACGCGTGAGATTGTGGAGCATTTTGATTTGGTGCGTCAACTTCAAGATGAGACAGGTGGTTTTAGAGCCTTTATTATGTGGTCTTTTCAAAGTGACAATACCAAACTTAAAGAGGAGATACCCACTATTGAAAAAACCACTTCTAATCAGTACCTGCGTTATTTGGCAGTGGCACGACTCTTTTTAGATAATGTTCCCAATATTCAAAGTTCTTGGGTGACTCAAGGGAGTTATATTGGTCAGATGGCACTGCAGTTTGGAGCCAACGATTTGGGTTCGACCATGATGGAAGAGAATGTTGTCTCTTCTGCTGGGGCAACCAACACCATGAATCAAGATGAGATGATTTATCTGATTCGTGATGTTGGAGAGAGTCCTGCTAAACGAAATACAGCTTATAAAATTTTGGAGAGATTCTAACCGATGAAAAAAATTATAATAACAATACTAATACTACAAGGAGTCTTAATGAGTGCTGTTTTAGAGCCATTAAAGATAGGAAAAACCGAAGTGCCTTTTATTTTTGAAGAGGATAAAAATTTACCGATTGTCTCGATGCAACTGATATTTAAAAATTCGGGGAGCTTGACCGATACGAAAGATGGTTTGGTAAAATTAACTGCTAAATTATTAAACGAGGGAACCCTTAAAGATGGGAGCGTTGGTTTTGCAACCAAATTAGAGAGCAGGGCGATTACCCTTGGAACTCACGCAGGAGCCGAGACATTTGTGATTGAGCTTGGTGCGTTAAAGAGTGAGTTTAGATATGGTGTTGATTTGCTTAAAGAGTTATTAAAAGACCCTAATTACAGTGAAGAGAGTCTGAGTAAAATTAAAACACAAACAATTGGTTCTTTAAAACGAAAAGAGAGTGATTTTGATTATATCTCTTCTTTAACTCTAAAAGGGATGATTTTTAAAGATACTCCTTTGGCAAAACCGAGTTTGGGAACTGTAGAGAGTGTTAAGAGTATTACACTAGATGATATTAAAAAACATGTTCAAGAGCATTTAGGTTTAGAGAATATGATTGTATTAATGGGGGGTGATATGAATCAATCAGAAGCTTCTGCTTTGACCAAAGAGGTACTTTTAGAGTTCTCAACAGTGAAAGTTAATCCTATTAAAACAGTGAAAGCTGTCTCTAAAAGTGTGACCAAAGAGACCATAGTTGAGAGTCAACAAGCTTATGTTTATTTTGGAGCTCCACTGAATATTGCGTATGATAGCAAAGATAGACATCTTGGTAAAATAGCTTCGTTTGTTTTAGGAAGCAGTGGATTTGGTTCTCGTATGATGGAAGAGATACGGGTTAAAAAAGGGTTGGCATACTCGGCATACAGTAGATTTAATATTAATAAGTCTTATTCCTACTTCTCTGGTTATCTTCAAACTAAAATAGAGAGTGGAGATGAAGCTGTAAAGAGTGTAAAAGAGGTGGTCAGAATCTTTTTAGATAAAGGAGTCACCAAAGAAGAGTTGGAGTCTGCTCAACAGTTTATTTTGGGTTCAGAACCACTTAGAAACGAAACCATGTCTCAACGTTTGGGTCGTGCATTTCAAGAGTATTATACCAATAAACCATTGGGGTCGCATGTTGAAGACTTAAAGCGTATTGAAGCGATAGAGTTAGATGAGCTGAATGCCTTTATTAAGCAACATCAAGAGATAGCTGAAATCTCATTTTCTGTAGTAACAGGAGAGATGAAAAAGCAAAAATAGAGTGAAGGGTCTCGAAATCGGAAGGCTCTGCCTCCGTTATTCGGGCGTAAATACTCCATTTTTGAAAGATAAAATAACACATAAAACTACACAAAACCTTATAAAAACCTTTAAAAAAATATTATTTAACATTTTATTAAACTTTACATTAACAATTTCACGCTAAAATAGATTAGATTTATTTGTGGGAGAGTATTATGTTTAAGCTTGTTATATCGCTATCGGTTATTGCTACATTTTGGGTTGTAAGTTTAAACTTAAATTTTTCCTCTTCAGATATAGATATAGAAGAGACTACTGTAGAGAAATTGTCATTGAATAGTGTTCCAAAAGAGGAGGAGAGTGTGTTGATTGAAGCCTCTCCTAATAGTATTGTGGGGCATAAAAAAATCAAAGATGAGAATAACCTTTTAAAAGAGATTACCTATCTTTTAGAAAAAGCAAATTTACTCTCGACCCCTGAAAGCTATGAAGAGGCACTGAATATATATGATGAGATTATTTCAAAAGTAGAGTGTTCAGGAGAAGATGAACTTTTAGAGTATTTTGCAAAAGCCTATTTTGCAAAAGCCTCTCTGTATAGAAACTACCTTGAAGATGAAGATGAGAGTTTCGATATTTACAGTTTGCTGGCAGAAAAATTAAAAAATTCTACCAATACAGATTTATTAAAGCTCTATGCGAATGCCCAATTTTTAAAATCAACCATGACAGAGCGTGATGAGTCGATTGAAATTTATGATGAGATTATTGAAAAGTTTGAAGAGAGTGATGAAGTGGAGCTTTTGAAAAATTTTGCGTATGCTCAATTTTCTAAAGCTTATCTTTTAACAAATTCAGAAAGCATTGAAATTTATGATGAAATCATTCAAAAATTCAAAGATAAAGAGGACAAAGAGTTATTAAAAGAGCTATCTAATGCACAATTTTCAAAGGCATTTATATTGAGTGATTCTCTTCAAGATAAAAAAGAGGCAATAGAGGTCTATACTGAGATTATCGAAAAATTTGACTGCTATGAAGACGATGACTTTAGAGAAGAGGTTGACAATGCTCTTTTTGCTAAGAGCTTTTTACTTATGGATGAGAACAGTGAAGAGTCTATGAAAATATTTGATAAACTTATTGCTAAATATAAAGATGCCGAGGGGGGAATAGTCCCTAAAAATCTTGAATACTCGATTGTAAATAATATTGAACTTGCACTCATTACCAACAACAGTGATATAGAGTATCAAGAACTTGCCACTCAATATCTTTGGGATTCAAAAGAGGGAAAAGCCCAAGTAGAGATGCTTGAAATTCTTAAAAATGCTCAAGATTTAAATCAAGATGAGATGCTTGAAGTTTGGAAAAAAGAGCATGAGAGTTTCTATTTCGAAAATTGGAGTTTTAAAGAGTTAGAGAAGTGGAATCAAGATATGGAGAGCAGTGAAAGTAAAACAAGAATTAAAAAATACCTTACCGAGTTTCAGGGGCATAACAGCAGTCGAGCCATGATTGACACCGAGTTATAACTTGAAAACAGATGTTTTTATTGCTAAAAGTGTAAAAAAACCAAATTAAATAATTTACATATTAACTATTCTTATTAAGTATTTATTTTTAATAAATTATTAATAATAAATACTACTTTCAGCTATTGCTTTATATAATTTAAATAATTATTAAATAAGGATTTAAATTATGGTAATAAATATGCTTGGAAGCAAGAAGAAATTAGAGATTATGATTGATGAAAAACGGCTTGACATTAGCAATATGAGAGAGGTTAAGGCGAAAATACTTAAAGATATTGCTGTTTCAAAAGAGGATATAGTTATTAACTGTTCAAAGATAGAGTTTTTGGATAGTTCAGGGTTGAGTGTTATTATGGCCGTATTTAAACAGTTAAATAGCCAAAAACGTAAGTTGATACTTTGTAGTTTAAATCGACAACCTCAAGAATTAATGAAAATTACACAGCTACATAAAATTTTTACCATTAATAATAGCTGTTAAGATATAAAAATAATACCATGAGTGGGGTTAGATTATGAATGTAAAAATTGTTATCAAAAGTCAACTCTGTGAAGTAGAGAAAGTATATCAGTGGTTAGAGGGATACCTTTTACCCCTATTAAAAAATAAACGACTCGAAGAGATACTTTTGGTAATGCAAGAGATTGTAACGAATGCTATTATTCATGGGAACTATAATCATTTTAATAAAAAAGTGTGTATCTATCTTGAAGTGGCAAAGAATCAAATTATTTTAATGGTTGAAGATGAAGGAGAGGGAATTAAGAGTCTAGTAGAAGCCCAAAATATGGACTACATGGAAGAGAATGGACGGGGTTTAAAATTGGCAGTTTTAATAAGTGACCGTATAGAACTTAATCATAACAGTATACGACTATGGTTCTCTTTTACCTAAAAGTTCAACCTTAGTATCTTTTTTCTGTTGAATAATTTTAAGATTGGGTTGATTCTCAATACTCTCTAATTGATGCTGTTTAATTCTTTTTCCTCGCCAGTAGTAGCCACCAATAACCCCACCACCTGCACTTATTGCTAAGAGTCCAACGGTAACCATTTGAGCTAAAACAAACAATCCTCCTATGCCCAATACTCCTGCAAATGCCATACCAACTTTAAAATTTGCCTTGGCATGGGTGGTTTTTGATTCTCGTACAATCTCTTTTTGTGCCTCTTTTATAGCATCTATTTTTGCTTGTTTGGCACCAAGTTTAATCTTTTCACGCTCTTTAGCAAAGTCCCTTTCTTGTTTAAAAATAGCATCTTTACGAGAGTGTTCGGACAAAGAGGTAAACCAAAAAGCGATGATTAATGCAATAAAAAGCAGAGGAATGGAGAGCTGAAGAAATCCTGTTGAGCTAAACGCATTGGGAGATAAAACCATGAGAGTAACCGTTACCATTTGAGCCAAAACAATACCAAATATAAATTTTAATAGTTGCAAAGATAACACCTTATTTTTATTGAATTATAGCGAAAAACTCTGCTTCTCTAACTTCTCTTTTAGAATAATTTTTCCTGCTTCTACACCTGGTTGATTGTAGGTATCTACATCAATGAGTTCCCCCACGAGTGAGGTTAATAGTTCATAATAATAGATAAGCTCTCCAATACTTTGGGCATTTACAGCGGGGATAATAATCTCGTCGAGTGGTACCTCTTTCTGATTTTTAAGTGACTCTATGACTGAATCACATTGCATATTTATTAAATCATGAAATGCGACACCATTAAGTATATCTAATGATTCTAAGTGGGGAAGGGTTGTTGAAGGGATATACATCTCATGTTCAAATTTTTTGAGTTTAATAAAGGTGATGGATTTGTCTCGGGTTCCTTCCATAATCAGTTGTAAAAAGGAGTGTTGGTCCTTGGGACCAATCAGTCCAATGGGGGTTAACCCAACATTAAAGGTAGAGTGTCGCTGTTTTTTTCCCAAACTCTCACCCCAAAGTTGTACATACCACTCTGTAAAATATTTTAGGGTTTCAGAGTAGGCAAAGATACAGTTAATATTGTACCGTGTATGATTTTTAGCATAAAATAGGGCTTTATTTAAGAGTATGTCTTGAAGGTATCCCTCTTCAAAAAATGCTTGGTTAATGTTGTTGGCTCCTTTGAGAAGTAGTTGAATATCAACACCACAAAGCACCAAAGGAAGCAGTCCCACAACCGAAAGAACCGAGAACCTTCCCCCTACATTAGCAGGAAGATAGAATCTTCTTGAACCTATCTCTTTAGCAAATTTATCTAGGTTTGAGCCTCTGTCGGTAATAAATGTATAGTGACTGTTGTTAGAATTTTTGGCATAGATATATTTAAAAATTGAGATGGTCTCCACCGTACCACCTGATTTACTAATGACAAAAAAGTGTGTCTTCTTCATATTGATTTTTTTTAATAAATCAGCAATATTAAGGGGGTCGGTACTCTCAAAAAAGATTAATGTTCGTTTGGGCTGTTCAATGGGTTTTAAAAATTCATAAACTGCTTTAGCACCCAAAGAGCTTCCTCCAATACCCAGCACAACAATCGATTCGATAGAAGTATCAAAACGTTCTGCAAACTCCATAATCTCATCTATATTTTGTAGAGGAAGATTGTAATACCCAACACTGTTTTTTTCACCTCTAATAGAGTCTACCAACTTTCGTTTATCAGCACGAGGTGTGTCTATTTGGTTAAAATAGAGTCGGTTTTGCATATTATGCTCTTTCTGTTAGATTGTTTTTAGCATTAAGAATAAGTTGGTTAACACTCTGCTCATAGACTTTGGCTAAGGCTTCATCGGTTGATTCAAAACGGGTTACCAAAACAGGAGTGGTGTTACTAGCACGTACCAATCCCCAACCTTTTTCAAAATTGATACGTACACCATCAACAAAGATAATATCTTTTATAGTAGGAAAGTCACTAGGAGGATTTTTAAGAAGCTTTTTTACCTCATCAATAATGGCAAACTTCTCCTCTTCTGTGGTCTCAACTTTTATCTCTTCGGTTGAAAAAACCTGAGGTAGGGCATCAATCTCTTGGTCAATGTTTATGCCATCATGAATAAGCTCTAACATTCGCAGTGTGGCATAAATGGCATCATCATAACCAAAATAGCGATGCTTAAAGAAGATATGTCCACTCACTTCACATGCCAAATCGGCATTGGTCTCTCGCATTTTTACTTTAAGATTGGAGTGACCTGTTTTGTACATAATCGCCGTTGCCCCTCGTCGTTCTAGCTCATCATACATTACTTGTGAACACTTGACCTCTCCAATAACGATGGGGTTCTCCATTTTCATGGCATAAAGCAGTGCCATCTGGTCACCTTTAATGTTGTGTTTATGGGTTAAGACTGCAATACGGTCAGCATCTCCATCATAAGCAAAGGCAATATCTCCTTCTTCTTTAAGTAGTTTTTTAATATCAATTAAATTCTCTTCTACTGAGGGGTCAGGATGGTGATTGGGAAAGGTTCCATCGGGTTCTAAGTAGATACCTTTGTAGTTAAACTCTAACTGATTAAAAATATTACTAATAACGGTATCAGCCACACCATTTCCTCCATCAATGACTATTTTTGTACTCATTGCTTTAAGGTGGTTAAACTCTTTAACCATAAAATTAATATATGGGGTTTTGACATCTATATCTGTTTTTTTACTATTCTTTTCGATGTTCATCTCTTGATTGGCAATAATTTCACGCCCCAAAGCATAAATATCTTCTCCAAAAAAGGGTGCTTTATCAACCGTTATTTTAAATCCATTATACTCACTAGGATTATGAGAGCCTGTAATCATAATAGAAGCATCGGTCTCTATACCATCATGCGTAATATAGTTGGCAAAATAGTTGACAGGTGTGGCAACCAATCCCATATCAAGTACCTTGCATCCTGCACGATTTAGTCCACTGGTTAGATAGTCTCGAAGCAGAGGAGAGTGGGAACGGGCATCGTATCCAATTGCCACTACTCTGTTGCCTTTTACTTTTTGACCTAAAAAATACCCTATGAGTTTAACACTCTGTTCGTGAAGCTCTTTTTCAAAAATTCCTCGAATATCATACTCTCTAAAAATTGAATGGTTGATTGCTCTATTCATGATTACTCCATGTACAAACTTTATGCTGTTTGTTAATAAAAATTTTAATAATTATACACTATTTTTAATATCTTAAGGTGAATAATTCATCCTCTCCTTACTAAAAACTTGCTATATTCGTACAAAAATCAAACATTATTAAGGTAAATCTATGACCGATAAACCACAGTTCACCCATCTACACCTTCATACAGAATACTCCATGCTCGATGGTGCCAATAAAATAGACGTTTTAGCTAAAAAAATAAAAGAGCTGGGCATGGATTCTGTAGCCATGACCGACCATGGAAATATGTTTGGAACCATTACTTTTTATAATGAAATGAAAAAGAACGGTATCAAACCCATCATCGGGATGGAAGCTTATATTCATAACGAAGAGAAGATAGACGATAAGAGTACCCGTAAACGTTTTCACCTCTGTTTATATGCAAAAAATGATGTGGGGTATAAAAACCTTATGTATCTTAGTTCTCAAGCCTATATGCACGGTTTTTATTACTATCCACGGATTAATTGGAAAATGTTAAAAGAGAATTCCGAAGGGCTTATCTGCTCTTCTGCTTGTTTGCAAGGGGAGATTAATTGGAATTTGAATCTCTCGGAGAGAAATCTTAAAAATGGAGCAAAAGGTTATGATGAAGCCAAAAAAGTAGCCCTGCGTTACAAAGAGGTCTTTGGAGATGATTTTTATATGGAGATTATGCGTCATGGGATTGACCATCAGTATAATATAGACAAACAGATTATTCAACTCTCACAAGAGACAGGCATTAAGATTATTGCCACCAATGATACCCATTATACCCTACAAAAAGATGCCGATGCCCACGAGGCATTTATGTGTATCGCCATGAACAAACTTTACGATGATCCCAATCGTATGCGTCACTCGGTGCATGAATTTTATGTAAAATCACCCCAGCAGATGGCAGAACTTTTTGCAGATATTCCAGAAGCAATAACCAACACCCAAGAGATAGCCGATAAGTGTAATCTTGAAATTAAACTTGGAAATCCCACCCCTCCTAACTTTAAATTTACTCAACAAGTAGCTCTTGAAGAGGGGGTAGCACTTCCCAATAAAGATGAATATTCACTAGAGTCTGATATTGTTCTTTTTAATCACCTATGCAAAAAAGGCTTAGAGAAACGGCTAAAGATAGTCCCCCAAAAAAAGCATAAGGAGTATAAAGATAGACTCCAAGTAGAGATGGATATTATTAACAATATGAAATTCCCAGGCTATATGCTCATTGTTTGGGAATTTGTGGATGCAGCGAAACAGATGGATATTCCTGTGGGTCCAGGAAGGGGTTGTTTAACAAAAGATGCTTTGGTCTATACACTAGATAGCAATAAAATAGAGACTAAAAATATTGATAAAGTTCAAATTGGAGATGTTGTTTTAAGTCATAATAATCTTCCTAAAAAAGTAACTGAATGTTTTGAGTATGAAATAAAAGAGGAGCTTTTAACTATCTCTACGTTTTATGGGGATTTTATTAATAACATTACACTGACAAAAGACCATAAAATTTATATGGGAGATGATGAGTGGAAAGAGGCTAAAGATATAACCACTAAGGATTGGTTAATTATGCCTATTCCTAAATTAAAGATGGAGGAGAAAGAGAGACTATTTAAAGAGTTAGAGAGTCATATTATTAAAAATGGTCTAATTAATAAAGATACTATAGAGATAATATTTGAGTCAAAAGATAAAGCATATAATATAAGAGAGAAGCTCTTCCACGTTGGTATTCCATCTTCTTTGGAATCGGAGGCTTTAGCCCCGAACAGTACGAGACTAAAGTCATCGACTCCTATCTATAAAATTATCTTACCTGCTAATGGTTCAATCTATAACATTCCAAAACAGCGACAAAATATTTATAAGATAGAAAAAGATTTTATAAAACTAAAAGTACGAAAAGTAACGGAACATAAAAAGAAAAAAACAAAAGTTTATGATTTTACAGTAGAAGATGACCACTCCTATACAACGTCTAATTATATTGTACACAATTCGGCGGCAGGTTCCCTTGTCGCCTATTCCCTAGAAATTACCGATATTGACCCCTTGCCTTATGGTCTACTCTTTGAGCGTTTTTTAAATCCTGAACGGGTCTCGATGCCAGATATTGACATGGATTTTTGCCAAGCTCGTCGTCAAGAGATTTTAGACTATGTTATTGAAAAATATGGTCGGGTGAATGTGGCTCAAATTATTACGTTTGGTAAATTACAAGCCAAAGGAGTTATTCGTGATGTTGCACGGGTACTTGATATGCCGTATTCACAAGCCGATGCGATGGCAAAGCTTATTCCTGATGAGTTGGGAATTAACCTCACTGACTCCTTTGCTAAAGAGCCAAAAATAAAAGAGTTGTGTGATACCAATCCTTTAGCCAAACGAACTTGGGATTATGCTCTTGCTCTTGAAGGACTTAACCGAAATGCAGGAACTCATGCTGCGGGAGTGGTTATCTCGAATGAGCCTCTTTGGAAAAAAACACCCATTTTTAAACCAACAGGACAAAATACTTTAGCAACCCAATACAATGGAAAATATGTGGAAGATGTTGACCTTATTAAATTTGACTTTTTGGGACTTAAGACTCTAACCGTTATAGAAGAAGCTCTTAAACTGGTTGAAAAACGACATGGGAAACGAATTAATTTTGTGGAAGAGGACATCAATGACCGAGCTGTTTATGACTATATCTCTACAGGTGATACACTGGGGCTGTTTCAGATAGAATCAGCAGGAATGCAAGACCTTGCTAAAAAGTTAAAGCCACATGGCTTTGAAGATATTATTGCGATGTTGGCACTCTACCGACCAGGACCTATGGAGTCGGGGATGCTTGATGACTTTGTAGAGCGTAAACATGGAAGGGCTGAGATTACCTATGCCTTTCCTGAACTTGAACCTATTTTAAAGCCTACTTATGGGGTTATTGTTTATCAAGAGCAAGTAATGCAGATTGTTCAGACCATTGGTGGGTTTAGCCTTGGTGGGGCAGACTTGGTTCGTCGTGCGATGGGTAAAAAAATTAAAGAGGAGATGGACAAACTTAAAGAGGAGTTTGCTGTGGGGGCCGAGAAAAAAGGTTTTCATAAACAGACAGCCGAAGAGCTTTTTGACTTGATTGTTAAGTTTGCTGGATACGGTTTTAATAAATCTCACTCAGCTGCGTATGCGATGATTACCTTTTATACTTCATTCTTAAAATACTACTATCCAACCGAGTTTATGGCTGCGATTTTAACGCTAGAAAAAAATAATACCGATAAAGTGGTCAAGTATGTTGATGAGCTTAAAAATCTTAATATTACTCTGCGTCCACCCAACATTAATCGTTCAGACTTGGTTTTTCAAGCCGATGAGATAGAGGGAGAGAAGATTGTTTTTTTTGGTATGGGTGCGTTAAAAGGGGCTGGTGATGTGGCGATTAGCTCGATTATCAAGACACGTAACGAGGGTGGTGAGTTTAAAGATATGAGTGATTTTGTCTCACGTATTGATGCTTCTAAAGTCAATAAACGGGTGATTGAATCGTTGGCAAAAGCAGGAGCATTTGATGAATTTGGACATTCACGTTGTGCCTTGATTACTCAAGTAGAAGCCATTACAGAAGCTGCAGGAAAAGCGATGTTGGCTAAAAAACAAGCAGTGGGATCACTTTTTGGTGATTCAGAAGAGATGACGACCGTCACCATAACCATTACGGATATGCCTGAGTATGATTTATTAGAAATTTTGGCAATAGAGAAAGAGTCTTTGGGGTTTTATGTATCAGGACATCCACTAGATAAGTATCGTGAGCAGTTGGATGCCATTAATTACACCTTGAGTTCAGAGATAGAAGATTTAGCAGATGGTTCACAGGCTCTTTTTATTGGGAAAATAGAGAACATTGTAGAGAAAATTTCTAAAAAAGGAAATAAGTTTGGAATAGCTTCGATTATGGATCTGCATGGAACCATAGAGTTGATGCTGTTTGAAAATCGTCTAAAAGAGTTGGAAGAAGATTTTGACCTTAACAAACCAATTGCGTTTAAAGTTAAAATCAGTAAAGATGGTGATTTCACACGTATGAATATTTTGAAAATTGAATCTATAAAAGATGCAAAAAAAGAGAAAATCAAAGTAAAAAAAGAGGAAAAATTTATTCCTGAAGAGATTCTTCCTACGCTCTCTTTGGCGATTAACTTGATGCCTGACTCTAAAGTTATTGAAGAGCTTTTCTGTTTAGCAGAGCGACATGTGGGGAAGCATCCGTTGGAGTTGCATATTAAATCTAAGCTTTCTGATGTGGTGATTGAGTCAAAAATGAAGGTGAGTCAGATGATTATTGCCGAAGCAAAAGAGTTGGGTGTCTACTTAGAAGAGAAGTTGGTAATAAATGGATAGGGTGTATTGTTAAAATTACTATTTTATAGAATTCCCTACTCTTTACATTCTTTTTAGATAAAATGTTTTGCGAAGTCTTAAAGTAAAAAAATTAAATGGGAAATTAAAATTAATTTGGATGCTTTAAACTTTAAAAAAGTAAAAAAGAGGAAATTTTAATGAAAAAACATGTTATTGTTTTAGAGGTAGAGGGTGGAGCAGATAAGTGGATTGATGGACACCGACGAGACACCATGCCAATCGTCAATGCTATTATAGAGAAAGGGTACACAGCAGAGACCATATATTATCGTGATGAGTGGTTCAATGAAGTCTTTGACTATGTTTTGGAGAGAGCCGATGCAGTCGTATCAAGAATTAACCCAGGAAACCTCCCAAATGGTGAAGCCAAACTCTTTGAGATGCTTCGTCAACTTCATGATAGTGATGTAATTATCTTAACACACCCAAATACCATGATGCGTTTTGGTGCCAAAGATGCTCTAGCAAAACTAGCAGATACTGACCTTGTCACTGATGATACTTATGCTTATTATGATTATGCTGAGTTCAAGAAAGTGTTCCCAAAAAGCATCTCTTATGGAACGAGAGTTATCAAACAAAACAGAGGCTCAACAGGAGATGGTATTTGGAGAGTTGAGATTGTGGATAACAAAGTAGAGTATGAAGCAGGTGACACTTTGCCTTTGGATACAGTTATAAAATGTACCGAGGCTGTGGATAATCATGTGGAGTACAACTCTCTTGGAAAGTTCATGAAATTTTGTAAACGATACATAGAGGGTGAAAATGGAATGATTGTTGATATGCGATTTATGCCTCGAATTGTAGAGGGTGAGATTCGTATCTTGATGGTAGCCGATAAACCAATCTTTGCTGTTCATAAAAAACCAGTACAACAAAAAGATGCTTTCTCTGCAACCATTGCCTCAGGTGCTGAATATACCTACTATAAACCAGAAGAGTACCCTGAGCTTGTGGATAAATTTGTAAGTTCTATTCCAATGATTTCTGAGAAATTGGGGAAAATTAAAAACACACCACTTATTTGGACAGGTGACTTTATGCTTGATACCAATGAAGACGGTAGTGATGCTTTTGTACTTGGCGAGATGAACTGTTCATGTGTTGGTTTCTTTAGCCACTTGGATATGGGAATCCAAGAGATGGTAGCTGATGAGATAATTAGACGAATTGAATTGAAACATACGGCGTAATGAAAAGCTAAATAGGACTATACCTATCTTATTTAGCTTTTTTTGGTTACAATCCTTTTGGAATCGGCGTGTTTATACCTGAATTATTTGACTTAGAAAAAGCTCAATCCATTGGCATTAAGCAGAGCCTTTCGATTCCAAATATTCTAAAAAGGAATCTATTGATACTCTATATTCATGGATTTAGAACAACCAATAACTCATACAAATCACAACTACTTAAAGCACATTATGGTGATAAGCTTATTGCTTCTAACCACTCATTTGTCCCTCAACAAGCCATTAAAGATTTAGAAAAGATTATAGAAGAGCAGAACATTACAGGGATTATTTCCAGTTCTCTTGGAGGGTATTATGCCACTTATCTGTCCCAAAAGTATAACCTTAAAACGGTACTTATTAACCCCTCGGTTAAACCCTATGCAACGACTAAAAAATATTTAGGAGAGAATACCAAAGATAATGGCGAACCCTTTGTTTGGAAGGCAAAGCATCTAAAAATGCTAGAAGCTTTTAAAGTAGAGAAGCTTAATCTTAATAATTTTTTTCTTTTTCTTCAAACAGGAGATGAGGTGCTTGATTATCGGGTAGCCCAATCATTTTATAATGGTGCAAAATTGGTCATTGAAGAGAATGGGAATCATAGATTTAAGGGATTTGAACGTTTTTTTGATGAAGTGTTACTCTTTTTAAACTCTAAAAATAGTTAATTTTTTAATTATTCCCTGCTCCTTACATTTCTTTTGGTTAATATATTACAATAGTTTTTAACCATTAAAATAAATCAGTA
>DCAF01000037.1:29573-30796 GCA_002311915.1 Sulfurovum sp. UBA1140
AGTACCTATAAAAAGTTAAAAAAAGCAAAAAGCACGATTTGAAGCGATGAAGGTTATTTTAAATTCGGTAAATTATGAAAATCGAGATGAAAATCTTGATTATGCTTTGGATGATAAAGTTGTTCTTTCAGGTGCTAGAGAGATAGAGATTATGGATGCACAACGTGCTAAGAGTGGAAAATTTATAGGATAAGGATGTGAATGAAAAAAAAGAAGATGGTTAAAAAAAAGGTAGAAAAAGTTAAAAATCAGAGTGAAAAAGTTCAGGTTTGGATCAAAAAAGAGAAGTTAGCTTACGAGAAAGAGTTAGAAAAACTTCAAGTAGAACTTTTAAAACTTCAGAACCATGTCAAAGATAAAGGACTTAAGATTCTTATGATTTTTGAAGGGCGAGATGCAGCAGGTAAAGGTGGAACAATTAAGCGTATTACAGAGCATCTGAACCCAAGAGGGGCTAGAGTAGTTGCTCTTGAAAAGCCCAGTGATAAAGAGTCTTCTCAGTGGTATTTTCAACGTTATGTAACCCATCTTCCTGCTGCAGGAGAGATGGTATTGTTTGATAGAAGTTGGTATAATCGTTCTATGGTTGAACCTGTTATGGGGTTTTGTACCGAAAGAGAGCATCACAAGTTTTTAAAAGATGCTCCTGCCTTTGAAAAGATGATTGTAGATGAAGAGATACAAATTTTTAAATTCTATTTTTCGGTTTCTAAAAAGGAACAAGCCAGACGATTTAAAGCCAGAGAGACAGACCCCTTAAAACAGTATAAACTTTCACCTGTAGATAAAGAGTCTCAAAAGTTGTGGGATGAATACTCTTTAGCAAAATTTATGATGCTTAGTGCAACACATACAGAGTCAGCCCCTTGGACGATTGTTAAAAGTGATGATAAGAAAAAGGCAAGAATTAATGCCATTAAACATATTTTAAATTTTGTAGATTATCCAAATAAAATTGATGCAAAGGAGATAATGGTCGACAATAGCATTGTGGTATACGGACGAGACGAGGCAATAGCGATGGAGAAAATGTTTAAATTTTCTATGAAAGCTTAAGAAAAAATAAAAATAACTAAATTAAAAAGGAACAACAGTATGGCAAAAAAGAATAAAGAAGTAGAAACAGAAGAGTTAACAGCAGAAGAGGCAAAAAAAGCTACAAAAACGGCAAAAAAAGAGGCTAAAAAATTAGCAAAAGCCAAAAAAGAGAAGAAAGAAGAGAA
>DCAF01000037.1:30859-33765 GCA_002311915.1 Sulfurovum sp. UBA1140
AGAAGAAAAATAAGAAAAAAGCCAAAGAGTCTGTTAAAAAAGATGAGACTAAAAAGAAAGATAAGAAGAAAAAGTCTGAGAAAAAAGACAAAAAGAAAAAGAAAAAATCTAAAAAATGAGTTTAGATAATAGATTTCCAATGTTAGCAGAGGATTGTAACTCTCTGCTTTGTAAATATCTAACTCCAGAGGTTTTTGATGCCTTAAAAGATAGAAAAACCAACAATGGTTTTTCTATTCAAGATGTCATCAAATCAGGTGTTGAAAATATTGATAGTGGTATTGGTGTTTATGCAGGAGACGAGCTATCTTATCATACCTTTTCAGAGCTTTTTGACCCCATTATTAAAGATTATCATGGTTTTGGAGTAGATGATATACATCAAAGTAACTTAAACCCTGACGATTTAAATGCCCCGAACCCTGACCCTGACAATCATTATATTATCTCTACTCGAATTCGTGTTGGACGAAATATTGATGGGTTGCCACTGGGAACTGCCATTTCAAAAAAGGATAGAAATTTAATAGAAAAAAAAGTCTCTATTGCTCTTAATGCACTAACGGGTGAACTCTCTGGAACCTATTATCCTCTTAGTGGAATGAGTGAAATTGTTAGAGAACAGCTTATTTCTGACCACTTTTTATTTAAAGCAGGGGACAGGTTCTTAGAATCAGCAGGACTCAATCGCAACTGGCCAGAGGGTCGAGGTATCTATCACAATGATAACAAAACCTTTTTGGTATGGATAAACGAAGAGGATCAGCTACGCATTATCTCGATGCAGATGGGTGGAGATATTAAAGCAGTCTTTACGCGACTGACCACAGCGATTAAAGAGATAGAGAAAAAAGTGACTTTCTCATATAATGATCATATTGGTTATATTACCTCTTGCCCCACAAATCTAGGCACTGCCATGAGAGCAAGTGTGCATATAAAACTGCCAAAATTGGGTGCTGATATGGAAAGGTTTAAAACCATTACCGATAAATATTATTTACAAATTAGAGGGATTCACGGTGAACACTCTGATAGTGAAGGTGGTATTTATGACATCTCGAATAAACGACGACTCGGTGTAACAGAAGTACAGTGTGTTCAAGATATGTTTGACGGAGTGGTGGCATTGATTACTGTAGAGAAGGGGCTTTAGGCTCTTCTCTTACTCCTTTGTATTTTTTTGATGAAAATACTCTAAAATAACCTTGTATTACGCTAAAATACCCCCATGAAAAAAATGACCTATATCGAGACCCTTAAACACCCTGTTGTTGCTAGATTAACCCTGATTCAATTTATCTCCTATTTTGGTACATGGTTTTCGCAAGTTGCTATTGCTTCAATGATGATAGAGTTTGGTGCTTCTGAGATGGCAATTGCTTATATCTTTATGATGATTATGTTACCTGCCATACTTTTAGCCCCTGTAAGTGGTTGGATTATTGACCGTGTTCCTTTTAAAAAATTAATGACTTTTCTGCTCCTTATCGAGATAGCCATGACCCTACTTTTTATGACCATTAATTCGCTCGATGATGTGGGATTACTGATGCTCTTTCTCTTCATTCGTTCTACTGCTGCGTCCATGCTATTTTCTGCCGAGATGGCACTTTTTCCTAAACTACTTTCAGGGGAGATGCTTAAAAATACCAATGAGATTCTTTCGATTGTTTGGTCGGTCTGTTTTGCAGGGGGTATGGCATTAGGGGGATTGGTGACACACTATTTTGGTTATGATACAACCTTTATGATAGATGTGGTGCTTTATATTATTGCTTCGTGTATGTTGTTGGGGTTGCATATCTCGTTAGAGAAGGTGGTGCATCCCGAATCGGCGTTAGAGATGATGCGAAGTGGATTTAACTATCTAAAGGGTCATAAGAAGATATTGCATTTGATTGTTTTGCATTCAAGTATCGGCTTTACCAGTTTTGATACCTTGGTAACTCTGTTGGCAGACTATCACTATAAATATGTTTTGGCAATACCTTTAGCCATTGGTTGGATTAACGCATCACGGGCGATTGGATTGGCAATTGGACCACTGCTTTTTAGCCGTTATATGAATGCCCACAATCTACACTACTTTTTTCTGCTTCAAGGGTTAGCTATTTTTCTGTGGGCAATGGTGCAACATGATTACACCTATTCGTTGATTGCTATGTTCATGGTGGGTCTGCTTACGACCACACTTTGGTCATACACCTATTATATGTTACAGCAAGAGATAGAGATAAGGTTTTTAGGACGGGTCATTGCCTATAACGACATGATTTTTATGGTAACCAATATTGCAGTAACGCTTTTTGTCGGTTACAGTGCTAAAATGGATATGGATATGAAATTGATAACAATGGTATTAGGAATGGGGTTTATTGCTACTGCTTTTTATTATGGATGGTTTAAAAAAGCTTATATTGGTTAAAATTTGCTATCATAATAGATAACAAAGGATGAATATGACAAATTACAGACGATATTTTTATCTATTACTAACCCTCTCACTACTGTCTACTACCACTCCAGCACGAGAAGCCAAAGCTGATTTAGAGACCAATTATATCTATACTGATATTATGCGGGTGACGGCTACTGCTTATACTTCTACTGTAGATCAGACCGACAGTACACCCTATATTGGAGCGTGGAATAATCGGTTGAACCCCAAGGTAAAATCAATTGCTGTCTCTCGAAATCTTTTTGATATAGGTTTGGTTAATGGGGTACGGGTACATATAGATGGACTTGAAGGGGAGTATGTTGTACGTGATGTTATGAATAAGAGATGGGTAGATAAAATTGATATTTATATGGGGGATAACCGAAAAAAGGCTTTGAAATTTGGACGAAAAAAAACCGTTATTCGTTGGGTTTGTAAAGGATACGAACTGTTAAAGTAAAAT
>DCAF01000030.1:0-559 GCA_002311915.1 Sulfurovum sp. UBA1140
TGTTAAAGTTAATTTTCTCATTTTGTATCCTTTTTGTGTTTTGATAAGTGTATTATAACAGAGTCGAGTGGCTAGAAAGTGTCCTTAACAAATATACTCTTGATACGACCCTTTTTTTCCCAAATAATTTGTACCCCTAAAAATCTAGGCACAATAATTAATTATTCCAAAAAAAAGATTCAAAAAATCTCTTTTGAAAATAATTCATTATTACCCCTATTTTTCTAGGGATACCCCACAAAAATAAACACAAAGAATCTAAAAGAATTATTTTTTTTTAAGCAACATTGATATAGAATGGTGAGATAAAAATAAGAAAGAAACGAAGTAGAGCCAGTGAAGCGATCAAACCAACCACTCTACTTCTCGCATACTCAAATGGACTTAATGGCGTATTTTGTTAATCTTGCCTTTTGGACAATTGTAATTGAGGGGTACTGTGTGATTGCTACCAAAAAAATCATGTCTGATTTACCTGAAATGGGTCAAAAAACCATTGAAGCTTCACTTAAAAGATTGAAAGAGGTAGGGTTAATAGAAACCACCATTGTAGAGGTAA
>DCAF01000030.1:614-6713 GCA_002311915.1 Sulfurovum sp. UBA1140
AGAGGTAATTGCTTTAAAGAAAAAAGTTAAAGAGTTAGAAGCAACGATTGAGCAATTAACCGTTTCAACCGAAGAGAAAAATCAAAACGTTCGGAATCCGAGCGTTCACGCCCAAACCACCGAGGCGAAGCCCTCCGACTCCGAGTTTGCAGGTTTTGTTAACGTTATCAAACAAGGGTTTGGAACATCAGGTGAACCCATTTGTAACTTTGTGCCAACATGGTTAAAAGAGACCACTTTTTATATTAACAGCTACAATAAGTTGGCACTGGTTACCCCAAAAGGGGAGTATAAACAACTTGTTGACCCCATAGCAATTAACCGTTTTTGGCATTAGCTTTTTGAGCATCAAAACAGAGTGGGTGATGTAATAAACTTTGGAAAACCATTAGATTTAAAAGCATTAAAAGAGCGATATTTGGGGATGAAAATTATTTTAGCTAAAACAGAATTTATAATTGAAGATTTGGTGGGTGTTGAGAAGGGGGTTAAGATGAAGCTACGTAACAAAACCAACAATAAAGTTGGGTTTGCTATGGATTCCAAAACAAAAGAGGATGTGGTTTTCTCTTTAGCTTATTGCGAAGAGGTTATTTTACAATGCTTGAAAGGGTAATTTAGAATTTTTAATAAAAAGAGATTATCTTTTTATTTCTTTTTCACATCAATATCACAATACTTTTTTTTAAGCACAACCCTCATAATAAAGTCTTTGCTAATCAGTGCAAAACAGTAGACCCATAAAATATCCATAATCATATTTTGTTTATAATCTAGTCCATAATATAAAATAGGCAACCCTATAAAAATAAGCCATTTAACGTAGTAAAAAAAGATAATACCTGTTCCGTAAAGTTCTTTAAATAGATGTTTCATACTCCACTCCTAAAAAATGGTGGGTTGAATGGATTGATTATTTACGCCACCCTCTTGGTTAACTTTAACAATAAAATCCCAAAGTTTGTTGGCTATATCTTGATAGCGTTTGGCTGTTTCACAATTTGGGGCAACAACACTGATGAGTTGACCATTGTCCCCTCCTTCTCGGATGGCAGGTTCAATAGGTATCTCTCCTAAGAGTTGCGTGTTAAAGTTTTTAACTATCGGTGCAGTCGTGCCTTTACCAAAAATAGCATACTCTTTGCCACTCTCTGGGCAGATAAAGCCACTCATATTTTCAACCACTCCTGCAATGGGAATATTTAGGTTTTGGAACATATCCATACTCCTAACGGTATCATCAAGGGCTACTTTTTGTGGAGTGGTCACACAGATTCCTGCCGCTACAGGTAGACTTTGGGCAAGAGCTAACTGGGCATCACCTGTTCCTGGGGGCATATCAAACAGAAGAATATCAACTTTGTCCCACAGAATATCTTCAAGCATCTGCTCAATGGCTTGGGTGACCATGGCTCCTTTCCAGATAAGTGATGCCCCTCGTTCTACGAGTGAACCAATCGACATTACCTGTATGCCATGAGCCATAATTGGCTTAATATTTTTACCTAAAAAAACAGGTTGAACCCCTTCTATTCCCATCATTCTTGGAATATTTGGTCCATAAACATCGGCATCAAGCAGTCCTACCCGTTTACCTTGCTGGGCTAGGGCAATAGCAATATTAACCGTGGTGGTTGATTTACCTACCCCCCCTTTACCACTGCTTACCATAACAAAATTTCTAATATTAGGAAGCATATTCTTTCCATGGGAACTTGTCTCTTTTTGAACTTTGGGTTGATTGATAATAACCTCTATTTTAAGTTCAGTTAATAGTGAGACTCTATTGATAATCTCCTCTTCAAGTTGTGTTTTTATGGTTACTTCGGCAGAGGGTATCTCTATTATAATTGAAAGTATCTCTTTATTTATATTAATCTCTTTAACAAAATCAAAGTCAATAATGGTTCGGTTAAACCCTGGGTATATTACGTTAGCCAATGTTGCTTTGATTGATGTTTCATTTATCATATGGGCGATTCCTCTTTATTTATAGTAAGGCATATTATAGGCAGAGTTTTATTAGAGTCTGAACATTATTGGTAAATAGTAAAAAATATGATAAAATGCTACAGAAATTATTAAATAATATAGGATAGATAAACTTTATGAAATGGTTAAAAGAGATAGAAAAGCACTTGGTTAAAAGAAAAAAAGATGGCGTTATTGTTATAAATGACTCTAAAACACCATCAGGTAAGATTCATGTAGGCTCTTTAAGAGGGGTAGTAATTCATGATGCAATTTTTAGGTACTTAGAAAACCAAGGACATAAGGTAAAGTTTACCTACGGAATAGATGATTATGACCCAATGGATGGATTACCTCATGACGCACCAGAGTGGATGAAACAGCATATGGGTAAACCTATCTGTAATATCCCCGCCCCCGAGGGTTCCGATGCGTCTGATTTAGCCAACCACTATATCGCAGACTTTTTAAACATCTTTAAAGAGTTAGGGGTCGAGGTCGAGCTTTATAGACTGCGTGATATTTACCGTTCAGGAAGGTTCAACGATGCGATTGACACCATTTTAAGCCATGCCGACCAAGTAAGAGCCATCTATTTAGAAGTAAGTAACTCTGAAAAGCCAAGTGATTGGTATCCGTTCCAAGTGATTTGTGAAAATTGTGGAAAACTAGGAACCACCATGGTCTCTGACTATTCTGACAAATTGGTCACCTATGAGTGTAAAAAGAACATGGTCTCTTGGGCAGAAGGGTGTGGACACAAAGGGCGTATTTCGCCGTTTGATGGAAATGGTAAACTACCATGGAAACTAGAATGGGTTGCAAAATGGCATGAGTTTGGTATCGACATCGAAGGGGCAGGAATGGATCACTGTACCAAAGGTGGCTCAAGAGATGTTGCCAATGCCTGTTTTAGAACCATCTTTAAAAAACAACCCCCAATTAATGTACCTTATGGATTCTTTTTGATTAATGGAAGTAAAATGAGTTCATCTAAAGGGTTGGGCTTCTCGGCACGAGACATGGCAAACTTTTTGCCTCCTGAAGTTTTACGATACCTAATGATTAACAATCAAGTTAAACGCCCTGTTGAGTTCTCGGTTGATTCTAATAAGATGCTTAAACTATTTAATGAGTATGACCGACTATTAGAGAACAATAAAAAAGAGGTATTGAATCTAACCGAAGTCAACAGAGATGTTGAAGCCTACAAAGGTACCAATTTCCAAATGCTAACCACCTTTGTTCAGATTCCAAATTTAGATATTAAAAAAGAGATTGAAGGTCGATTTGGCAGAGCCTTAAGCACCATTGAACAAGCCTCTTTAAAAGAACGAATCGCTTCAGCCAACTACTGGCTAGATAACTACGCAACCGATGAAGATAGATTTGAACTACAAACCAACACTCCTGAAGCCATGGAGAGCTTAAGTGAAACACAAAAGCAATTCTTAGTAGAGTTGGGAACCTTCTTAACGATTAATGATAAAAATAGAGAAGAGCAGACCATTAAAGACAACATCTATGAAGTGGCTAGAAAAACACCTATCTCGGCTAGTGATGCGTTTCAAGCCATCTATAAATCACTGCTAAACAAAGAGTATGGGCCAAAAGTATGGACACTACTCTCAGCCATTTCAGCTGATTTAATTACAAGCAGATTTGTAAATATCAATGTTAATGCCATACGTTTTATTAATGAAGTGGGGCAAGATGATTTAGAAACTATAACAGATAATATTCAAAAAATCGGAACCATCGAAGATAGAATCTATGAAGAGGGTGATGTTTATATTTTTGCAAAGAGAGTAGCATTTGTAAACAATAAAAATAGAGATGAAGTTATTTTTATAAAAGTCTCAACTGCCAAAGATGAAGATGCCCAAGCCATTTGGGAGAATACGTTTTATCCACTTGTTCAGGATAAGGTGTAGAAATAATGTTGGGAACTTTTAGGGTTCCCAACATTCAAAGAGCTCAATATTATATCTACTTACAAAAAACTCTTCCAAAAATATTAATATTCTCAAAAGCAACTTGACAACTAGCACACTATATGTTATAGTGTGCTATGATTAAAAGTTTTTTAGACCCAGAGAGTGAACAACTTTATATAACAGGCAAGAGTAGAAAGATACCATCAACCATTCATAAGGTTGCACTTAGAAAATTGGATTATATAAATGGTGCATATTCCCTTGATGATTTAAGAATCCCACCTGCTAACCGTTTAGAAAGGTTGCAGGGAAATCTAAAAGATTTCTACTCTATTCGTATTAACAAACAGTATCGAGTTATTTTTAAATTTAAAAATGAAAATGCCTATGATATTAAAATTACAGACTATCACTAAGGAGCTAAAAATGATAGAACTAAAACGACAACCAACACATCCAGGGGAGATACTCAAAGAGGAATTTTTAGCCCCTTTAAATATGACACAAAGCCACTTAGCAAAAGCACTTTATACTTCATTTCGTGCTGTCAATGAATTGGTTAATGAAAAAAGAGGTATCACAGTGGAGATGGCACTTCGACTCTCTAAATATTTTGGGACTTCACCTCAATTGTGGCTAAACCTTCAAAATCAGTATGATGTATATAAGGTTTTAATGAAAAAAAGTGAACTGTTTAGCAAGGTAAAGCCATGTGAAGAGATTGTAGCTTAGAGGTTTTGATACTCCACCCCATAAATGAGGTGGATTCTTAGTCCAAGCCATCCTGTGACTTTTGATTCTAAGCATTTAAAGTCGGGTATACCCTACCTAGACTATATTTTTTTTCATATTAGGTGTCATTCCTTTTTTTATTTTAGAGCAATATTATAGCGTTATTACAAAATAGATTTATGAATTTTAGCAATTAAATTTATTTTACATAAAGCAGACAAAAGAGTATAATCTTTGAAAAAAAGGTCTTACGGTATGCCGTTTTCTACTTCTAATCGTAGTGGTACGCTTATGGGTATTGGGTTTGTTGCCCTTATCACCATTTTAGCCACGCTTATCTCGAAAATTTCTCCTGTTCAATCGTTGGGAATCTCACCACTCGTGGTGGGTATTGTTATTGGTATTATTTTTGCCAACACCTTACATCATAAAATGCCCACCTCGTGGGAGAGTGGGGTCACCTTTTCTGCAAAAAAAATACTCCGTTTTGCCATTGTCTTTTATGGATTTAGAATTACTTTTCAACAGATAGGTGAAGTGGGGCTAGAGGGCTTTTTGGTCTCACTTATTATGTTGGCATCTACTTTTATATTGGGTACATGGTTAGGAACCAAAGTTTTTGGAATGGAGAGTGACACCTCGATGCTTACTGCATCGGGTGCAGCTGTTTGTGGAGCTGCGGCTGTTTTAGCAACCGAACCTGTGGTTAAAGCCGAAGAGCATAAAGCAGCGATTGCTGTCTCGATGGTGGTTCTATTTGGTACCATTTCGATGTTTTTATACCCTCTCTTATACTCTTCGGGAATTTTAGACATGTCGGCAAAAGAGTTTGGTATCTATGTCGGGGGAACCATTCACGAAGTGGCTCAAGTGGTCGCCGTTCCTGCATCTATTCCAGGCTTAAGTGAAGAGGCTGCCAATTCTGCCGTTATTGTTAAAATGACCCGTGTTATTATGATTGCCCCAATGTTGATTATTTTGGGTATTTACCTCTCGTATCAAGCCAAAAAAACAGGCGACGAGGGAACAGCCGTTAAGTTGGTAATTCCTTGGTTTGCTGTTTACTTTATTGGGGTAGCAGGGTTTAACTCATTAGGGTTGGTTCCTGAAGATATTGTAAATACTATTAATGAAGTAGATACATTTTTACTCACCATGGCAATGACAGCACTAGGAATAGGCACACGCTTCTCTAAATTTAAAGGTTTAGGATTAGCACCACTCTATACAGCACTGAGCATGTTTGTATGGTTGGTTGTTGGTGGGTATTTTATTACTAAATTGATTTGTGAGATGTTTTAAACAATTTAAATAAAGGAAGAGGAGGGGCTTCCCTTAATCTTAATTTTACAACAATAGGAGAGAGGAGCAAACCATGTTGCTCCTCTTAAACTAAGGGGAGAGTGGAAAATGATAAATTATTGAGCTTTAATATCCATACCAATGGTAGAATCTTTAA
>DCAF01000030.1:6885-17783 GCA_002311915.1 Sulfurovum sp. UBA1140
TTTTCTACTTTACTTTTATTAACAATGTTCAAGTTAACGTTTTTGTTGGCTTGTACTGTACTTCCATCTGCTACTAAAGCTGTAGCTCCTAATACTAAAAGTCCTGCTAGTGTTAAAGTTAATTTTCTCATTTTNNTATAACAGAGTCGAGTGGCTAGGAAGTGTCATTTTCAACACTCTATCATTTTTATTCACAATATCCATTGTCTACATAAAAAAGTGCTGTTTTTAACATCTGCTCTTGGGGGTCTCCTAGTTCATGTTGTATGTCATCAAAGGTTTTACAATCTTTGGTCACCTCTAGTCCATTAAAGTAGTCATAAAAACCATTGGCATTTTTAATCACAAAATTAATAAGATAATAGATATACGTTCCATCGGTTTTTCCTGACATTCCAACAGGTTTACCGTGGGTGTTGTCTCCTATTATCACCACATTATCTTGTAGATAGGGTTTAAGGGCATTAATAAGAATCTCACTGGCACTGGCACTCCATGAGGTGGTCAAGAAAACAACCTGCTTTAAATCTAAAGAGTTTGCATCGGTTTCAAAGCGATAAGTTTCATCTCTATAAGAGTTTGCTTGATTCCATGCCAGTTTAAACTGTACCTCTTCATCTCTATCTTTTACGAGTTTATCGAGCAGTATCGAAGTCGTTACTACCGAACCCCCTCCGTTATAGCGTAAGTCAATAATAAGTTTTTGAATCTTTTGAGCTTTTAAGTAGGTAAAAGCATCATCTATCTCTTCGGTTGCTGAAGCTGTAAAGGAATCAAAACGTAAATATCCTACCTTTTCATTGGATTCTGTGGTGATGGTTGAGGCATCCGTTACCCTAAAAGTGTACTCTTTAGATTGTATATCAATATTCATATAGTCCATTATACTGGGGCGATAGAGCGTAAAGTTTGTGGGTGTATTAAGATTTGTCGTGGCAAGTTGTAGGTTTTTGGTAGTAATGGATTGATGGTTAACTGCTATTAAAATATCCCCCCTTTTTAATCCAGCATAAAAAGCAGGAGAGTCTAGCCTTACCATAAAAACCACTCTGTTTCCTACATTATCAGGAGTATGCCCAAAGCCAAAGCCTACAGAGTTTTGTTGAAAAAAATCATCATTCTCTTTTTTTGTCTGCACAAAACTCCATTGATCTTTGGGTGCATATTTCAAAGATTCTATCATTACTTCTGGTGAGTTGTAATCGTTAAAATTAACTTCTCTGTTAACCTTATCAGACCAAAAATATTCGGTTAAAAAAAGATTATAAAGATAGGATTTATAGTTTTCAGGGCAGTCACAATCAACCTTACAGCTACCACACCCCATAATAAAAAGTGTTATCAGGGTTAAAATTATGGTTTGTATTTTTCTCATTGTTTAAGCTCTTTCTTGTCGAAATTTACCATAATATCTCCTTTAAATTTGTTATTAGCTCTATTCTACCACAGTTAGTTTAGGAGTTTGGGCTATAATTCTATTATGTTAACCATTCAAAAAATTATTTTTACCCTAACTTCTCTGCTCTACCTAGTGGCTCTTGTTACAGTGATTGCTACAGCAAACCTATTGGAATATGCAAACTTTTTAGAGACCATGACCCAAGAGAATGGTTTTTTTGAGACCATTTCGGTTCTACTTCTGCTAACTATTTCTACTTATGTTGTCGTCTCAGTAGTTAAGTATAAAGCAAAATTTAACCGATTTTTTCTTTTTGCTATTGTGGGTTTTTCACTCTTAACTTTTTTAGCAGGAATGGAAGAGATGAGTTGGGGGCAACATCTGTTTCACTTTGAGTCAAGCGAATATTTTTTAGAGCATAATTTACAAAACGAGACCAACCTGCACAACTTAATACCTGCAAATCTCTTTAGCTCTATTATCTATAGCACGGTTTATACTATATTGGTGTTTATCCCTCTGCTTTACAAAATATTTTATAAACAGCTCCAAAAATTTAAGCTACTACACTATTTTGATATTAACCCCCATACCATTTTAGTGGTACTCTTTGCTTCGGTATTTCAAATCTATTTTTATGATGATGTAGGCGTTATTATTGATATGGCATCTCACCTAACAGCCCTATTACTCTTTGCCTATTTTCTACTAACTCATCCACACACAAAATCTTTAAAATGGCATTTTATAGTAGTTGTTTTAGCCACAGTTATCTCGATGCTCTCTCAAGAGGTCTATAGCTTTTTTAACATGCAATACGAAATTCGAGAGATGTTTGTGGTGTTGGCAACATTGCTGGTTTTTATTGAGTTGGTAGAGAAAAATAAAATTTAATTCACTCTATCTCTTCAAATCTTTGACATAATATCTCTATAATCTCTTTTCGAGTATACGGATTATTAATTATGGTAAGTCGTTTGACCAATCTTTGTTTCAATATCGTTCGTATCTGTTGGCAAAGTAAAATCGAAGGTTTTTCTAGTTCATGTTGTAATAAAAACTCATTAGGATAAACTCTTCGATTTTTTTTCAAAGAGGTAATAGGAATAATGGTTACAACATCTAAAAGATTCTCATAGTTATTAGAGATAATTAAAACAGGTCTTTTCCCTTCGTTTAAAACATTCATATTTTTATCATACTATAGTATGACTATTTGGGTGCTTAAATCAAAAATTAAAAACATTGCTGGTTTTTATTGAGTTAGTAGAAAAAAAAGAAGTATTAACTTCTTTTAAATGGGGGTAAAACTTTTAACTCTTCAAGCGTTGCATAACGTTTTGGAAAAATATTTTTAAGCTGTTCTACTGAGCTATTAATCACTTTTAAGAGTTGTTTTGTGGGTTTCGCTCTATGTTCAAGTAAAATTATTTCATAAATAGTAAGTTGCTCAATCGACTTATTAAAATAATCTACAGATAAACTCTCTATACCTTTTAGATTATAATTCATCACCTTTTTAATCTCTATATTTTGACTAATCCATAGGGTTTGAGCCAATTTATAGGTACTGCTTTTAGAGTTGGGAATAAAGGGTTCCCAACGTTTACTGTTGATAGCACAAGTAATAATTGATTGACTCCGGTGAACTTTGGTTTTATCTATTATTTGAAAGGCTATATCATAAAAATATATTTTTTTCATTGCTATTGTAGAGGTTTGAATACTGTTCCTGCCTATACTCGTAGCCCATTTTACATTATAAACATCTTGAGGATAAGTTGTATTGCTCTCAAATATCTCTGCTTTCATGTGGTGAATATCACCTTGGTATCTCCATGAGACCAACGAGAGTATCAGCATACTTAGTGCAATGAGTGTTAGTAAGATTTTTTTTAATATTTTAATTAGCATGTTTAATTTTCCTTAACCACTCATCTAATGTTTTTTCAAAGCCTTGTTGTTGAACCTTTTGTCCTCTTGTTTTTATCTACTTCGATTTTTCTGCAATATTTTTGGAACCTTTTTTTCTCTTATCTGTACTCTTGGCTCGGTTAAGCTTATCTTGCTCTTGATTGGCTTTTTTCTCTTTAAGCTTTTGGGCATTGATTCTATCTTGATCCTCTTTTTTATCTTGAATGGCTTGTTGTTTAACAGCTTTAAGATATTTGTGTATATCATCATACTCTCTACGGGTAAAATATCGTGTTTTATTGGTGGGCAGATTATTCAGCTCCATCCCCCCAAAGGCTACCCGTTTAAGGTCAAGAATATTGGCTTCAAAGTGACCAAAGAAACGGCGTAACTCTCTATTTTTCCCCTCTGCAATGGTAACGCGAAGTTTGGTAAAATGGGTGCTAGTTCCTCTTATTTCAAAATGAATAAAAGGTGCAAACTCCATGGCATAAACTTTACTCTTTTCGTGTCCACCAGCTCTCGCATCATCAAGAAACAATCCTTCACGCATCGCCTCTTCCATCTCAGGGGTTAAAGGTTTATCTATTTTTATGTTATAGGTTCTATCAAGTTGACTCTTCATTAAAATATCTGCTACCATTGGTGAATCGGTCATGACCAACAACCCTTCTGACGCAAAATCTAGTCGTCCCACAGGAATAAAGTGTCTAAATTTTCCAGCTAACTTATGATAGATAGTGGTTCGCCCTCGGTCATCTCGTTTGGTTACCAATGTTCCTTTTGGCTTATTATAGATAATCATGGTCAGTTCACGTTTCTCTTTAACAGGCATACCTTTAACGGCAATGTGGTCATCTTCTTGAACATCATAACCAAAATTCTCTACAGTTTGCCGATTGACCGTTACTTCGCCAGCCTCTATCAGCTTATCAGCATCACGACGTGAGTATTTACTGTTATGAGATATATATTTATTGAGTCTCATTCATTTTCTTTGTGTTAATATTGGTGAGATTATAGCATAGTTGGTGTAAGAGAGAGGTCGATAGTTTTTTAGATAATTTTAACAATCAGAAATAGCCATATAATGACTATTTATATTTCTGCATAGATATATGGATACTCTCGAATTTGGGAGGGGTATTATAAAAGAGTTTTTTTAATATTGTATAAATAAGTTTTCTCATGTCCGTTATTCCTTTTTCCTTGTCTGTTTTATAAATTATATACTAACTTTAAAAGTTTTTCAATCCCTAAAGCCCTATTTTTTGGGATATGGTTAAAAAAAGTGAAATTTCTGTATGGAAAAGAACGAAAAACATTAAAAAACATAACAGAAAGAACACAAGATTGTAATCTAGGTGAAAAATGGCTAGAGAACTACCTTATCTTGTGCTTGTTTAGAGAAGATATATCTGAAACAATGCCTGTAAAACTGTCAACATGTAGATTTGTTTTCTTATTTTCTGATGAGCCTTTTAAACTTTTTGAACTTTTTGCAAAAAAGTATCCAATAAATACTCCCAATACTGTAGCTAAAATAATAAAAATAATAATTTGTGATGCAATTTCTAACATGTTTTCTCCTAAAATAGTATATCAATTGTGATAAAATGTTCTTTTGTATAACATTGTTATATTATAATGTTTTTTAACTGAATTTTTCTTGATTGTTACTAAAATTTATAATTTTTTATCAATATATTTGGGAAGGGTAAAGGGGGGGTAACATCAAACAATGAAGGGGTCTCCACCCTATAAGTGGAGACGAAGAGTTGAAAAATTACACCAAAAAGATAACAAGAGTAATAATAGGGTAACGTCTTTTGGTACGTACAATATGTTTGCGAATAATTGAACGTAACTCCTCTTGCAACACTTTAGCCGATGCAATTTGCGTATCGTTCACATTAAGTAAAAAAGTCTTAATAATATTCTCTATCTCATGAGCAAATCGTTTGTCCTCTTTATTGGGTACCAAACCATGAGAGGTAATGACCACTTTTCCTACAACTTTTTTAGTCGATTGACTAATTTGTAGAGCCACATTTACAATACCATCTTCTGCCATTTTTTGTCTATCATTAACAACGTCAGCTTTAATCTCTTTATTGTTTTGATTGTCAATATAACTCTTACCAACTTTAATCGTTTTTACCTTTTTAAGATACTTGGTAGTAATCTCTACTTGATCACCATCACTCATTAGCAAAATATTACGCTCATTCACACCACAACTTACTGCAGTTTTAGCATGTTTGGCAATATGATTGTACTCTCCATGTACAGGTAAAAAGAATTTAGGTTGAGCCAATCGTAAAATAAGCTTCTGCTCCTCTTGCGATGCATGACCCGAGACGTGAATATTTTCAAAATCTTTATATCGAACCGTTACCCCTGCTTTGACCAATTTGTTCATAAGGCTAGAGACCGACCCCTCATTACCAGGAATGGCATGAGCCGAAATAATCACCGTATCGCTTGGTTTTAACTTGATATGCCGATGCTCATCGGTTGCCATTCTTGATAATGCAGCCATCTCTTCACCTTGAGAACCTGTGGTAACCACCAAAACTTCTGAATCAGCAAACTTACTAACCTCGTGGGCATCAATAAAGTGTTTATCAGGAATATCAATAAAGCCCAATCGTCGAGCAATCTCAACATTTCGCTCCATTGAACGACCAATTACACAAATTTTTCGTCCAGCAACCACCCCTCTGTCCATCGCCTGAAAAAGACGGTGTGTATTGGATGAGAAGGTAGACATAATCACCCTACCCTCTGCTAAATCAAACAGGGTATCAAAAGTTTTTCCAACCACTGCCTCACTCTTGGTGTATCCTGGATTATGAGAATTGGTACTATCAGAAAAGAGACACAAAACCCCTTTTGAACCATAATAGGCAAACCGTTGTAAATCAGTTGTTTGATTATCAATAGGAGTGTGGTCAATTTTAAAGTCAGCCGTATGCAAAATGGTACCTGCTGGTGTTTGTACTGCTAAACTACACGAATCAACAATCGAGTGTGTCATGTGCATCCACTCTATTTTAAATGTACCAATCTCATAAATTTCACGTTTGGTCACGTAATTAAAGTATTTAACATCCTCTTTAAGTTTATGCTCGTTAAATTTATTCTCTATCATCGTCAGTGCCAAAGGTGTACCATAAATAGGAAACTTTAACTCTTTAAAGAGATAAGGAACGGCTCCAATGTGATCTTCGTGTGCATGGGTAATAATAATCGCTTTAATCTTATTTTTAATTGTATGTAGATACGAGAAGTTTGGAACCAAAATATCAACACCATGCATCGTCTCATCAGGAAAACTCATTCCAACATCAATAATAATAGCTGTATCTTCATCTTCTAAAACGGCGATATTTCCACCAATCTCTCCGAGTCCTCCTAGAGGAGTAAATCGAATTTTATTTTTATTGTTAACATCAATCTGCTTCCATGGATTCATACGCTCTTCATTGGCATCTCTATTTTTCTGAAGCATATCTTTAACTTCAGTAGTAAGTGGTCCCATACTATTTTTATTACGTTTTCCACCTCTGTTCACCGAGCTTTTTCCATTTTTATTGTTATTATGAGCAGGTTTCTTATTTTGACTGTTTGGATTTGGCTTTTTATTTTGTGGTTTAGATTGTCCTGCTGATTTAACAGGTGCCTTTTCGACACTCTTTTCAAGTGACTCAGGCTGATTCCCTCTTGATGCCTCTACCGTTGGTTTTGGCGTTCGATGTGGATTTCTTGAACGTCTTGGTCTATCAGGACGATCTCTTCCTACTTTTTTACTCTCTGTAGTCTCATTTTCTGACGAAGTTTCAACTGTTTTTTTCTCTTTCATCTATATTATCCTTGTTTAATTCATTATATAAGTGATGATAAATAGATGTCTCAGCTTCATGAGGTCGTAGATTATCTTTAATCTCTAGTTGTAAAAATAGTGCCTCAATGGTATCTTTTCGGTAGTGTGTTGCCAAGTTTTTAGAGAGTTTTTTTCGTGGTTGTTTAAATGCAACTTTTAAAAAATCTTCAAAACCTTTATTGTCCTCACTCCGTTTTTTCCGAATTAAAAGAATAGAAGAGGTTACTTTTGGTGGGGGAACAAAATTTTCTGCACCCACATCAAACAGCAGTTCACCGTAACCCACACTTTGAGTTAAGACGGACAGCCCTGAAAAAGCCTTCTCTCCAGCTTGAGCTGAAAACTTTTTAGCTACCTCTTTTTGTACCATAACCAAAACCGATTGGCAACGTGTATCTTTTAACGCTTTTAAGATAATATTGGTGGCAATATAATAGGGTAAATTGGCGACTAAATGATAATCCTCATCTAGTAACGTCTTATCTCCCCAACGCTCAAGCACATCTCCACAATGTATCGTTAATGTCCCCTGACAGATGGGGTCACTAAACGTTGTATTCAGATGCTCACATAATCTTTTATCAACCTCAAATGCTGAAACATTTCGAGCCACTATTAGCTCTTTGGTTAAATCACCTAAGCCAGGCCCAATCTCTGCAACGACTAAGTTATCGTTGGGTATCGCTTGGATGATCTGTTTAATTATCAAGTCATTTTTTAAAAAGTTTTGACCATATCTTTTGTTCGCAAAACTTGCGAGATTTTTTTTTCCATTCATTTTACACAATTCTTACTTAAGATTTAATTCATTTCTCTAGGCATCATGGAGTAGAGAAACAATTTAGATATAATCTTACCATAATTAAATTAATAAAAAATATTTAGGATTAATATGGAATATTTTGCAAAACGCATTATCCCCTGCTTGGATGTGGATAATGGTCGTGTGGTTAAAGGTGTCAACTTTGTGGGGTTACGAGATGCAGGTGACCCTGTAGAGGTGGCAAAACGGTATAATCAAGAGGGGGCAGATGAGATTACCTTCTTGGATATTGGAGCATCTCATGAGGGACGAGACACCATTGTAAATGTAGTAAGAGAAGTCGCCAAAGAGGTATTTATTCCTTTAACGGTGGGTGGTGGAATACGAGAACTTAATGATATTTATAAACTGCTCAATGTGGGGTGTGATAAAGTCAGTATCAACTCATCGGCAATTAAACGACCAAAATTTATTAATGAAGCGTCTAAACGATTTGGCTCACAATGTATTGTTGTGGCAATTGATGCGAAAAAGGTAGCTGACAATAAGTGGCATATCTTTACCCATGGTGGACGAAACGACACAGGGATGGATGCCATAGCATGGGCAAAAGAGGCATATAATAGAGGGGCTGGAGAGTTACTGGTCACCTCTATGGATTCAGATGGAACCAAAGCAGGTTTTGCCAATGAGTTAAATAGAAAAATTTCAGAAGTGGTGAATATTCCTGTGATTGCTTCGGGTGGAGCAGGAACGATGGAGCATATTAAAGAGGCGTTTACGATTGGAAATTCTGATGCAGCATTGGCAGCATCTATTTTTCATTTTAAAGAGATAGATATTATGGATTTAAAACGTTACCTTAAAGCCAATAATATACCCGTAAGGATATAAAATGGTAATTTGTGCAGGAGAGATTGAATCTTTTGATTTTGCTACCCCAATGGGAATTGGATTGATTGACACGGCTATTAATTTAACACGCCTCTGTATTATGCATCCACCTGAATTTATTCTGTTTATTGGGAGTGCTGGAACCTATGGTCAACACAAACTGTTTGATATTATAGAGTCAAGAACATCTTCAAACATAGAGAACAGTTTTTTCAATGCAAAAACATACACTCCAATAGATAATGTTGTATCAACAGCCGATAATGTTTCACGTGAAACTATTATTAACTCATCCAATTATATTACCACCGATAAAAGTTTGGGGAAACACTATATTGCTAATGGTATTGGATTAGAAAATATGGAGTTTTATTCCATTTTAAAGGTGGCTAAAGCGTTTAATATACCAGCAGGTGGTGTTTTTATTGTGACCAATCAATGCAATGAAAATGCCCATGCCGATTTTATAAAAAACCACAAAGAGGCGATGATAAAATTAACCCAATATATGCGAAAACGCGTCAAAGGAATAACCTTATGATAAAGCCTTGTATACAAGATTTTACACGCGAAGAGTTGGGGCAATTAATAAAACCTGCTTTTCGAGCCAAGCAGATTTACTCTTGGGTTTATCACAAATATGTGACCTCGTTTGATGAGATGAAAAATCTGCCACAATCACTCAAAGAGGAGCTTAAAGTAAACTATCGAATCGAACCATTACAAATTATAAAAGTAGAAGATAGTTTGGATGGTAGTAGAAAATATCTGTTTAAGATGGCAGATGGCAACACGGTAGAAGCTGTTTTGTTACTCATGAAAAAAGAGCAGTATCACGAAGATGGAAGTATGAAACATCAAGCCAAATATACGGTCTGTATCTCGTGCCAAGTGGGGTGTAAAGTGGGGTGTTCGTTCTGCTTAACTGCCAAGAGTGGATTTTTGCGTGATTTAACAGCAGGTGAGATTGTTGAACAGATACGTATTATTAAACGAGAAAACAATATTGATGCCAATCGACGGCTAAATATTGTCTATATGGGCATGGGGGAACCACTCGATAACCTAAAAGCCGTGGTTCAATCATCAAAAGTTTTTTCAGATTTAGATGGTATGGCAATTGCTTCTCATCGACAAACCATTTCAACTTCGGGACTTAGCTCTAAAATCACCAAACTGGGAAAAATGGAACTGGGAGTTAACCTAGCCATCTCACTACATGCTGTTGATGATGCCCTTCGTGAAGAGTTGATGCCCATTAATAAAGCCTATAACATCAAATCAATTATTGATGCCGTTAAAGCCTTTCCTGTCAATGACCGAAAACGGGTCATGTTTGAATATTTGGTAATTAAAGATGTTAATGATGATATTGGAGCCGCTAAAAAGTTGCTTTCATTGCTTAATGGTATTAAAGCCAAAGTGAATTTAATCTACTTTAACCCCTATGGAGGAACCCAATTCAAACGACCTGAACCTAAAGATATGATAGAGTTTCAACACTACTTGACAACACGGGGTTTACACTGTACCATAAGAGAGTCCAAAGGCTTAGATATATCTGCAGCGTGTGGACAACTTAGAGATAATGAATTAGAGGAGAGTTAAATGCCTTACTTAGATATTGTGATGGTTGCGTTTGTTTTTATTGTGGTGGTGGTAAGTGCTGTTGGGGTTTATAAAGCACTTAAAGATTGACATACTCCCCATACCTAAAGGCAGGGGATTCTGGATTCAAACAATATTAGCCTAAAAAATAGGTCTTATTATATTTAGCCCAAGAGAAGATGCCCCTTCTTTTATATCTGTGTTTTAAAAATTTAAAATATATCCGAGATCTTACCCTTCGCGATATATTTATGTTTATAATTTAAACTTGTTAAAATTTTATAGGAATACAAGATTATTCTATTCCCAACCACATATTTTAAGAATTTTAAAGAACGTAGAAAAACATTTTTTGTTCTTCTATTTGAATTTTACTCTTTTAACTATTACAATACGCTTATATCCCCATAGCTGAAGCAAGGGGCTTTACGCTA
>DCAF01000020.1 GCA_002311915.1 Sulfurovum sp. UBA1140
GTTTTACGCTACAGTTTGATAATCGCAATAATATTGAGTTACATTTATTAAAAAAATAATTATTTATTAATAATTATTATCCATTTTAAGTAGAGTCTAAAATATTAGGTGTTAAAATTTCTCTATTAAGAATAAAAGGATTCAAATGAAAAAAATCGTAATTATGAGTGCCGTTACCGCAGCAATGATCTCAACAGTATCAGCAGACTTTAGTTTTGGGGATATGTTTAAAGATATGAAAGATGCAGCAACAAGCATGAGTAAAGATGCTAAAGATAGTGTTACAGCAATGAAAGATGGAGCCGTTGAGACCTCTAAAAGTGCAGAGAGAACTGTAACCAATGTAAGTGCTGATGCTAAAGACAGTACTGTTAAAGTCTCGGATGATCTTAAGACTGTTGAAGTAGCAACAAGTAAAGATATGAGAGACACCACGGTAGAGTTAGCAGAAGACACCAAAGACTCTATTACCAATACTACCAATGATCTTAAAGACAGTACTACTATTGCTTCTAAAGATATGAAAGATTCTACAATTACTATCTCTAATGATATGAGTGATACAACTAAAACTATTTCTACAGATTCAAAAGAGTCGGTTAAAACAGTTTCAAACGATACCCGAGATTCTGTAACAACGGTTTCTAATGACCTTAATAGCAGTGTTAAAACAGTCTCAAATGATACAAGAGACTCTGTTAAAACAGTTTCTGATGATACAACAAGTTCGGTTAAAACAGTTTCTAATGATACAAGAGACTCGGTTAAAGAGGTATCTAATGACACAACAGATTCTGTAAAAACAGTTTCAAATGACACAAGAGACTCAGTTAAAACAGTTTCTAATGATCTTAACAGTAGTGCTAAAACCATTTCAAATGACACAAGAGATTCAGTTAAAACAGTATCTAATGACACAAGAGACTCGGTTAAAGAGGTATCTAATGATTTAGATGATGCAACAAAAACAGTTTCTAATGATACAAGAGACTCTGTTGATTCAGTTTCAGACAATGCCAATGATTCAACAAAAACCATTTCAAATGACACAAGAGACTCTGTAAAAGAGGTATCTAACGATACAACAGATGCGACTAAAACCATTTCAAATGATGCTAACGACGCAACCAAAGAAGTTAGTACAGATAAGAAATAATTTCTACCTTTCCTCCTCTAAAGCTACCAGTTACTTTTGGTAGCTTTAATTTACAAAATAATAAAAATTAATAATCTAAAATCACTTTGCTCATAAAAAAATGTTATTATGATTGTAATAATTATTTTTAAGGAATTCCAATGAGATTAAAAATGTATCTATTACTTCTGAGTGTTATAGTTTTTTTCACTCCATCTTCTGTTTTAGCAGAGACATCCAAAAACCTAGCGGTGTTTTATGAGTTAGAGGGTGATGTTACAGAGAAATACAACAACATGGTAGAGACTTCATTTGAGACGATAGGATTTAATTTAACGGATCCCCATAAAAGAGTAAATGACCAATATAAAGCAAAGTATGGTTCAACGGTGCTTGATGTGCTTAGTTTTATGTCGATTGTCAATGATGAAAAATTAATGCCTTTGCTCAATATTGACCCACGAATTGCAGGTTTTGCTCCTTTTAATATGTTAATTCATAAAAGTTTAGATGAGAAGACAACCCATATAGGACACCTTCTGCCTGAAGTGATGTTGGATATTATTGGGATTGAAGATAAAAAACTACGAAAAGATTTTATCGCCTCTTTTGAACCACTCGATGCAATGATTGAAAAAGAGATGGGTGGTAAAAAATCGTATATGCCATACACAAAATTAACCAGTGACAGTATGTTGAATTTTGAATTTGAGTTTGAAAGACCAGAAGATATTGATGACTTTATAGAGGAGTTTCAAAATACATTTGAGATGAGTTTTATTAACAAAGATTATCTTATTGCAGGTTTTCATAACTTTATGGAGACTACCGATGATGCAGAAGAGGTACTTAAAGGGTATGACCTTTTTTGGACATATTCATTGTGCCATTTAGAATACTCTTACAACATGTTCGATAACAAAGGTGGATACCCAGAAGCAGGTCTGTTTGCCCCATGTAGTATGTATGTTTATGTACGAAAAGATAGCAACAAAATGGTGATTGGTATGCCAAGATTGGTTAATTGGTCAGATACGTTGGGCATTACGGATGAGAAACGATTGGGATTGGTGCATAAACTTGATAAAGAGATACCTGAAATCTTAACTGCTTTAGGAATGAAAGCTGTGACCAATGTTAATCCTTTGGTTGAGACCCCACAACCTTATGTGGCTAAAGTAGAAGCAGCAAAAGAGGTTAAAGTTACTACTGCACCTGTAGAGTCTAAAAAAGAGGAAGAGATTATTGTACCTGATAGTAGAAATATAATGGTGAGTATTCCCACACCATCCAAAGTTCCTACTGTTATTAAAGTAGAAACAGTGAATAATAACTCTTATGATATAAATAACCGTAGTATTAAGTTTTCAAAAAGGGTTCCACCTAACTATACAGGACCTAAATTTGGTAAAAAGTTTGAAGCTCCTAAAGTAGATAACACTGCTAAAGTGGGTGAAGTTAATGCAGGTCGTATTGCAACCTATTTAAGAGGTGAATTGATGACACAAGAAGAGGTAGAAAAAACACTAAAAAGTGCAGGGTTCTCGATTATTACCTCGACAGTTTTGGATAAAAAAGGAAAACTTGTTTCGGTTGTATTTACCAATAAAGCACTAACTACGATGGCAAGTAAAGCCAACCGCGGGTTTGCTTCAACTCTACGGGTACTGATTAATAAAAAAGAGAAAGAGATTAGTATTGTTAATCCACTCTATATGCTTAAAGCGTTTTTGCAGACAGATTTTGATGAGGCAGGAGCCAAAGAGCTTTTAACCACATTAACCTCTAGTTTTAAAGGGCTTAAAGATTCTGAAGATATGTTAAAGTATCAGTTGCTTCCAACGTATCAGTTTATGAGTGGTCTGCCACATTATGAAGATATGGAGATGATAGGACAAGGAAGTGATTTAATTGAAAAGCTTCAAAACAATAAAAGGGTTCTCTTTATACATAAACTGGACAACGGTTCAACGCTTATTGGTGTAAAATTGGCAAAACGAACCAACAAGTTTACCAAAAGAATCGGTACAAACAATTCAGCAATGTTGCCGTATCCTGTACTTATCGAAAATGGTAAAGCGTGGATGTTGGAGCCAAAATATTATATCTCGATTATGTATCCAAAGTTAACAATGACACAGTTTATGACCATTGCAACCACACCAGGTGCCATGATAAAAGATTGTACGAAGGTTTTTAGGTAAGATACGGAGGTGCAGACCTTTTAAGTAAGATCTGACTTTAAAAGAGAAAAAATTATTTTTTCTCTTTAACTTTTTTCATTAAGTCAAGTTTCATCTCAAACAGAAGAGCCTCTTTTTGATAAAGTTTGACCTTCTCTTGGGCAATCTCGGCTCCAAGGTTTGCCAACTGTAGCTCCATCTCTTGAATGGTTACTTTTTTATCTGATTTTTCCTCTTGAGCTTGAAGGGCTGTGCTTGATGTTAGTGCTAAGATAACTCCTACTACACCTATTTTTAGGGTTGTTTTCATTCATTTCCTTTGTTTAATATTAAATTTTTTCTTTGGCTTGTTGCAGTGCTTTAATAACTTGCTCAATATTGGCTTTTGGAATATGTACTTTCCATTCAGGCTCTGTAGCATCTGCTTTAAGACTAATACCAATACTTGCAACACTTTCGCTATTGGCTCCATATGGTTGTGCAATGGTACTAATAGAGATAGATCCATTTTTAGTACCTGATAAGATGATTTTATCTATTTCGTTTACTGTTCCACTCATTATAAATCCTTTTGTTCTTTTTATTAGAAATAGAGTATATCATCATTTAAATATAATATCTTTTAATCTAAAGTTATTTTAATTTTATTATATAAAAATTCTTGCTACGGTTATAACTGTCGCTCTCTCCTACGATTACAATGGCTCCATCGCTAGTACGCGTAATGGCATGGGCGATGTCTTTATCTTTATCTCCATAAAGGTTTGACCAGATAAGTGACCCTTTACTATCAAGGGCAATGACATAGGTATCAAAGTCTCCTTTACCCATGGAGTTGGTGGTACCTGCTATCATAAATCCTCCACCTTTGGTCATGGTAATGGCGTTGCCTTCGTCATAATATTGATAGCCATAAATTTTGTGCCAGATAAGTTTTCCATCTTTATTGAAGTACATCACCGATAAATCCGTCTGCTCTGAACCAAATGAACGGGTAGCCCCTGTTGCGACAACACCACCATCAGGGGTAGGGGCTACTGCATTAAGCACATCATGATGCTCTTCACCCAAAGTTCTTGCCCATATTTTATTTCCATTTTGGTCAAGTTTTAATAAGAAAAAGTCAGAATCCCCTACCCGTTGAACTTCACGAGAACCAACCATCATAAAATTGCCATCGGCTGTTCGTGTAAGGGCTTTTGCCTCTTCGGCTCGTTTACCACCAATATGTTTTTCAGAGATTATTTTCCCATCTTTGTTTAGGCGTACCACATATATATCTTTGTACCCTTTTCTTGAAAATGATTCGCTATCCCCTACAATTAACGCTCCACCATCATCTGTTCCTGCGATACCTCCTGCAAACTCATCACGCTTACCACCAAAAGAACGTTCCCACATGAGTTGACCATCTAAAGATATTTTTGCCACATAGAGGTCTCGGTCACTGTTCTCATTAAAGGATTTTCCTGAACCTAAAATAAACAAGTTTCCATCTTTAGCACGGGTAATTGAGACCCCTTTATCTTCTTTTTTACCACCCAGCATTTTTCTCCATTGGGTTTCACCTTTGGCATTAACACGTGTAATACAAATATCGTTACGCTCGGCACCATAAGATTTACACTCTCCGACAATCGCCACATCACCATCTTCGAGCATCACCACACCCCGTGCGATGTCATCATCTTCTCCACCATAGACTTTTTGCCAACTGGTTTCAAAAATTTCCTTGGTCTCTTTTTTGATTTTTTGAGCTTCTGCTTTGGGTACTTCAGCATGAAGATAGGCAGAGAGCAATGTCGAGATGAGTATTATCTTTGTACAGATTTTTATCATTCTATGTTCCTTCTTTTTTTCTTAATTATACCCATAAATGATTTATTTTTCAGATGATTTAGCATTTTTTTCTATAAATATTTGTTATAATATTAAAACTATGTAACTTATAAAACTAAAAAAGG